>DAIQNO010000107.1:0-7805 GCA_036788355.1 Opitutales bacterium
TGCCCGATTAACTGCACACCGATGGGCAAGCCTTCTGACGAAGTTCCGGCTCGGACAACGGCTGCGGGCCAGCCAGTGGTGTTGTAGATGCCGTTGAAGTTTGAGCCTCTCGTGTTGACAGTGGAGCCGTTATCGTTAATTCCCGCATCAATAACCCCTGCTGGGTTTCCAAACACCGGATTGATGATGAGGTCGTAATTTTTCACCCATTGAAGCATCTTAGAGCGATTATGATCCTGTTTTTCCAGCAATTCTACGAGTTCAACCGTAGTTGGGCCTTCTGTGATGTTTCTGCCGAGCACTGTAGGTGAAGGTGAATTGGAACCCCACTTCTTCGCTAAGCGCTTCAAGCCGTGCCTCGCCTCGCGGCTGATCTGACTCCGAATGCCATTCAATTCCTTCAGGTGTGCCTCGGGGTAATCGTGAGTAACGACAGCACCCATAGTTTCAAACATCGCCGCACAGTCCTTGACTACTTTCTGAGTTTCCGGGGAAGTCGCGCCGGACTGAGACTCGGTGAACCAGGCTACCCTCAAGCCCTTGACATCAAGCGGAGACACCTCCGGCCACGGCATTGGCGGAATCGCTGCGTCAATGCCGTCCGAACCACTCATGATTGACATCAACAAAATTAGGTCTTCGACCCTGCGCGTCATGGGGCCGAACTGCTGCCATGAGTCATGGATACCGCCATAATCGACAATGTGTCCGGTACGGGGGATACGGCCAAAAGTTGGCTTGATACCGGCAATGCCGCACATATGAGCCGGCCCGCGGACTGAACCACCCCAGTCAGTACCGATGTCGAAAGAAGGACCCCCAGCGGCCACGATAGCACCGGCACCGCCAGAGGACCCGGCAACCGACCGGGTAACGTCATAGGGGTTTCGTGTGAAGCCGTAAATAATGTTAGCAGTCGTCGAAACCCCAGGAATTGCGCCGCCAGCGAGCGTCCATTCTGGAGTGTTGGACTTTCCGAGAAGGATAGCACCAGCCCCTCTGAGTCGCGCTACGGCAGTTGCATCTTTTCCGGGGACGTAGTTGGCCCGCCCGATTGTCCCGCCGGTCGTGCGAACCCCTGCCGTATCGATCGAGTCCTTGATGGTCATTGGCACGCCGTGAAGGGGGCCTTTCGACATACCGCGGGCCAACATCCGATCGGCCTCGATCGCCTCCGCACGAGCGCGTTCGTAACACTTGAATACGACGGCGTTGATACTAGGATTTACGAACTCAATTCGCTCAATCGCTGCTTCGACGACCTCAACCGCCGAGACCTTCTTTTCCCGGATCAATTCCGCGATCTTCGCAGCGGACATAAACGCCAAGTTTGTCTCTGCATCGGTTGAGGTCATGGGCCGTGGTGACGGGCGAGCATTGCTCTGACCGCTCGCGAGGGATGGCAGTCCCGCGAGAAGCATAGCTGAGCTACCGAGACCAAGGTCGCGGAGAAATTTTCGGCGAGAAGGAATAGTGCTTAGAGTTTCCATAAAGTCTTTTTAAAGGTGAAAGTGAGGGGTTAGTGGCTGCGGAATATAGTTATGGTAATGAAACGTTGCCTAAAATCGGTTTCGAACCATCGATCAAATTACAGGTGCCTGATAGCCGCCTGTTCCTGCCTCGATGACTGCTGCGGCTGCAAGTGCCAGCGCATCCCGGAACGGGTGTGCCAACACCTGCACGCCGATGGGCAGGCCTTCGGGAGAAGTTCCCACTCGAACGGTGGTTCCAGGCCAACCAGTAGTATTATAGACCGGCGTATGGCCATAGTTCCCGCGACCCCAGGTAACCGCTTCCAGGCCTTCAGGCCACTCTGTAGCCGGCTCGTTGTTTACCGGGGCAAGGATCAAGTCATACTGATTGAACCACTGGAGAAACTTTGAGCGGTTAAGGTCCAGCAGCTCGACAATCTCCGTAAATCGTTCGGTATCCACTGTGTCCGACGCATCTCCAAGTCCAATGTTTGGAGCCGCCTGCGACGTTCCATTACGCTTGTAAAGACGGCGCACCCATTCGCGCCCATCGGCAGCAGACATGGCGTTACGCAGCTCCTGCGCCTCTTTGATTAACGCCTCGGGGCAGTCCTCAATGAGCGTCAAACCCGCACCTGAAAGAATGTTACGAGCGCGGTGAACTGCCGCAGTGGTCTCGGCGGTCGGCCCATCGGCGCTTCCATTATTGACATACCACGCGACCTTTAGCCCGCTCACCTTAACGTCGGCAACTGGCTGTAGTGGCATAGGAATAATCGCTGCATCGAGAAAATCTGGGCCGCTGATCACGCCGAGAATCAATTCCATATCTTCAACCCACCGCGACATTGGGCCGATCACCTGAAAAGCATCGAACACGCCGCCGTAACCGACGATGTGTCCGGTGCGCGGCACAAGCCCCGCCGACGGTTTGTGCCCCGCGATCCCGCAGTTGTGGGCAGGAACTCGAATGGAGCCGCCGAAGTCGGTTCCGAGGTCGAAAGCAGTTCCTCCCGCTGCGATCAGAGCAGCTCCACCGCCGGTGGATCCACCCGGCTGATACCCCAGCTTATAGGGATTCTCCGTGCGTCCGTGGATCAAATTAGTGGTCTGGTAGGATAAGGTGAACTCGGGCGTGTTGGTTTTTCCTAACACAATAGCCCCAGCCTTGCGACAGCGACCAACGGAGGTGGCGTCGGTCGTAGGAACAAAGTTCTTGCGCCCGAGGGTGCCTCCAGTCGAAACAAGGCCCTCTGCGTCATGGGAATCCTTGACGGTCATGGGCACGCCGTGAAGTGGACCCATCAGTTCCCCCCGAGCCAGCATCGCGTCGGCGGCGGCAGCCTCCTTCAGTGCACGCTCTCGACAATCCAGGACTAAAGCATTGAGCTTGGGATTAACCTCGTCAATGCGTCGATAATAAAGGGTAACAAGTTCTACCGCCGAGATTTCTTTGTCTCTAACCATCTTGGCCAGTGCAGTGACCGACGTGTAGAGCGGATCAGTCGGCTTCTTGACCGCGATCGACTGCGCTTGGAGGCGAACCTGCTGTGAAAGCAACCAAATCCCTAAAGCAGAAGTCCCTGCCTGTGCGAGGAAACGGCGACGGGAGCGAGAGGTAGGTCTATCGGAAAGGTGCATATACATACGCGTAGAGGTTTACTCGAATCGGCGTCTTAATACTCGCTGAAGATCGTACTAATCTCTTCCACGTCAGCGGTCTGGGTAAGAGCCAGAGCCAAAAGGATGCGGGCCTTCTCCGGGGCCAGGTTGTCGCCAGGGACAACCATCGCCTCGCGGCGGCGAGGAGTGTCCTGAACGCGTCCGCCTCGGGTTCGAGCAGTTGCAACGACCACAATTCCCTTTTCCTGGGCACGCTTAATAGCGTCACTGTAGCCACCAAGAGCTCCCGCACCTGTGCCATCAATGACAATCCCCTTGACACCGTTCTCCACAAGAGCATCGACCAGATAACCTGGAGCCTCCATGTAGGCATAGAGCACCTCGACTTTGGGTAATTCTGTAGGCAGGGTGCGGATATTAAAACGCGACTCGGAGGTGTGCTTACGCAGCGGTCGCTCATAAATGACAACACGGTCGGCATCTGCATAACCGAGTGGCCCGGTATCAAGACTCTGGAAAGTTTCTACCCGATAGGCAATGGCCTTCGTGACCCCCCGGGCCCCGTTTAGGGTGTCGTTCATCATATGTAGCACGCCCATTCCACCGGCCTCGGGAGTCGCCGCTACGCGCACCGCGTTATACAAATTAAGCGGTCCATCGCCACTAATGGCGTTCCACGGACGTTGCGAACCCACGAAAACAATCGGCTTCGTCACAGAGACTGTTAGGTGCATGAACCATGCTGTCTCGGCCAGTGTATTAGTGCCGTGCGTCACCACAATCCCATCGACCGAATCGTCTTCGGCGAGCTCCTGGAGGCGATTAGCTACCCGAAACAGGTCGCTATACATGGTGCCTCCAGTTCGATCGGGCGGTGGGCGGAGATCTTCGGAAGTGACATGGGCGACGTCTTGAACCTCGGGAACCTCATAGAGCCAGATATCGGGCCCAACGCGCAAACCTGGGCCCCCATAGTTGTTGAGGTCCATCCGCGTCCGGCCCATGCTGGCGATGGTTCCACCCATGGAGACCAGCGTCACGTTGGGCTTTTCCTGAGCGGAAGAGAGAGCCAAAGCGCCAAGCATCGGCGCCAAAACGAGGCAACTAAAAGAAAGCTTATTCATCATCGCTATAGGGTGGTTGGAATTAGATGCTGGGAGGCTGGTAACCGCCCATTGCGGACTCGACTTCGAGCATCGCAGCGAGGACGACATCCTCCCGCCATGGCTGCGCCGTCAGCATGACGCCGAGGGGCATGTTTTCTGGGGAAGTTCCGGCGCGGACCACGCCGCTCGGCCACCCCGTCAGGTTGTAGGTGCGGGTAAAGGCCCCGCTGCCTGGCACGATGCTCGGGTCGTTAGGAGCGCCAATCACCGGAGCTGGCCCCAGAGCCGGGGGGCAGATAATCAGGTCGTAATCTTTGACCCAGCGGATCATCTTGCTTCTCCAGGCATCACGCTCTTCTAACAATCGGGTATATTCTGAAGTCTCGATCATCGGATAGCTCAGAACCCGATCTGGGCCGGGCTTGGTGGTTCCATATTTGGCCACGAGGCGGCGTTGCCAAGCATGACTGTCGCCCTGCCTCAAGGCCGTGGTGATCTCGCCAGCCAGCATTGCATCCGGAGGGTAAGTTTCGGTGACGGTGCAGCCCAGGGATTCAAAATGCTTCACCGTCGCCATCACGGTAGCGATCATCTCGGCAGTCGGCTTGGTAGCATCAGGAGTCAAGGAGGTGTAATAGGCCACGCGGAGCTTTTTCACATCCACCGCCATTGGGTCGTTCCACGGCATCGGATGAATGCCTGCATCGATGCCATCCGGGCCGGAAAGCACGGGCATCAGAAGGAGTAAGTCCTCTACCCGGCGAGCCATCGGCCCTCCCTGCTGATAACTGTCAAAGACGCCACCGTAATCTACGATGTGGCCAGTCCGCGGGATCCGGCCCGTTTGCGGCTTGATGCCGGCAATGCCGTTGGCATGAGACGGCCCCCGCACCGAGCCTCCGAAGTCGGTGCCAATGTCAAACGGTGCCCCGCCAGCGGCGATGATCGCACCCCCGCCGCCCGTCGATCCTGAGGTCGAGCGAGTGATGTCGTAGGGGTTGCGCGACATTCCGTAGAGGATGTTGGCCGTCGTCCCCAGGCCTGAAATGCCCCCGAGGGTGAACTCGGGCGTATTGGTCTTACCGAGCAGAATGGCCCCCGCTGCACGCAGTCGTGCGACAACTGTTGCATCCTTCTCTGGCACAAAAAACGCCCGACCCTGGGTGCCGCCGGTTGAGATCACCCCCTCGGTCTCCCAAGAGTCTTTGATGACCATCGGCACGCCGTGCAGAACACCCTTCAACTGCCCTCGGGCCAGCATGGCATCAGCCTGTGCTGCTTCCGCCATTGCCCGCTCGCGGCAGAACATCACGACCGCATTCAAACGGTCATTAACGCCGTCAATCCGGGCGAAATGCGCCTTCACCAGCTCAACGGCTGAGATTCGCTTCTGGCGAATCATCTCGGCCTGCTTGGTCGTGGACATGAAAAGCACGTCGGCGGTGGCATCCCGTGAGGGCATCGGCCACATAGCGCGCTTGGGGGCGGTCTGGGCCGACGTCACCGTTGGCCAGAGGCTCATCGCCCCGGTGAGAACCCCGGCGGTGGCGAGCCCCGATTTCTCTAAAAATAGTCGACGGCTGACGCCGCTAGCGGACTTCATCATTGCGAAAGTATGGCTAAAGGTTGAAGCACGGTGGTTAGATGTTCGGCTGGACGTATCCGCCCAAACCAGCTTCTACGAAATAGGCTGCAGCCAGGGTCATATCCTCCCGCCACGGCTTCGCTACTAACTGCACGCCGATGGGCAGTCCGTCGGGCGAAGTTCCTGCACGAACCACCGTCCCCGGGAAGCCTGTCGAATTGTGCGTGCCGGTGTAGCCGTAGTTGTTGTTGTTTCCGGGCGTCCAGCGCGGCTCGTCGGGCCAGGGCTGGGCGGGGGCGCGATTCACCGGGCTAATAACCAGGTCATAGGGCTCAATCCATTTCAGGAACTTGCTGCGATTCAGGTCATGCTCCTCGGCGAGGCGGGTAAACTCATCCGCAGTGGTGCTGCCCTCGTCGCTCATGTTGATATTCGGCGAGACCTGGCGCGTCTTGTGTTTGGCAACCATCCGACGCACCCAAGCGCGTCCATCTGCCGCACCGAGAGCCCGACGCAGCTCATCGCACTCTTTAATAAGTGCAAGCGGAGCGTCCTCCACCACGGATACACCGAGACTCTTGAACAGTGCCACGGTCTTTTCCACCGCTTCAACGGTCTCCGGGGTGCACTTATCCTCCGAACCGTTCTCGATATAATAGGCCACCTTGATCTTCTTTAGATCAATATCCGCCACCGGTGTCCACGGCATGGGCAGGATGGCCGCATCTTTATAGTCAGGCCCCGAAATCAGCGGCATAATAAGCTCTAGATCTTCCACCCAGCGGGCCATCGGTCCGATCACCTGGTAGCAATCAAAATAGCCACCATAGTCCACGATGTGACCCGTGCGAGGAACCCGCCCGAATTGCGGCTTGATACCCGCAATGCCGCAAAAGTGCGAAGGGCCCCGGATGGAACCACCGAAGTCTGTGCCGAGGTCGAAAGGCGAGCCTCCAGCGGCGATAATTGCTGCGCCACCACCTGTCGAACCTCCCGGCTGGTAGCCCAGTTTATAGGGATTATGGGTCTTGTCGTAAATCAGATTAGAGGTCTGGCCCGAGAGCGTAAACTCCGGGGTGTTGGTCTTACCCAAAAGGATCGCCCCGGCTGCCCGGCAACGCTCCACATAAGTGGCATCCGACCCCGGAATAAAGTCTTTGCGGCCCATCGTTCCGCCCGTCGAAACGACGCCACGGGTATCATGGGAGTCCTTCATCGTGCAGGGCACCCCGTGCAACGGGCCGAAGGTCTTACCCTTGGCCAGGGCCTCGTCAGCACGCTTAGCCTCCATCAACGCCCGCTCATAGCAGGGCATCACCACCGCGTTGATCTTGGGGTTCACCGCTTCGATCCGGGCAATATGCAGCTTGATCAACTCCTCCGAGCTGATCTCCTTCTTCATAATCATCGCCGCCTGCTTTTTGGCCGACGTGTAGAGAGGATCCGACGGGAAGGACGACTTCGCCATAGCGGACTCTGCTCGCAAGCGCGAAGCAAAAGCGAGGGTGAGCGACGCGGCACCCATGTGGGCCAAAAAGCGCCGCCGTGAAGTGCGATAGGAGGTCTTCGTCATAGGTTTCATAAATTGAAAGGGTGATTCAGAAATAGGGGGCCCAAAGGAGGGTTCACAGCCGGAGGGTTCAGGCTTCCAAAAGATAAGCTCCGCTATCGTAAAGTAGCGTTTACGCGGACTCCAGCACAGTGGCCTGGTCAAAAATCATCAAGCGGGCGAACGGCACACACTCAGCAGATGGCGTGCTCGAATAAGGGGAAAAAATACCGAAAATAAAAAAGGGAAAACGGTTTGGACGTTTTCCCTTTGGATACTGACCGCCAACTAGAAACGGCGCGTCACCGAGATTTCGTAGCTCCGCGGTGGTGTCGCTTGCAGGAGTTGCGCCCCGAAGGAACCGTTATTCGGCGCGAAATGCTCCTCATCACCCACATTACGGACTTGTAGCGCAAGACGCCACAGATCCTTGTCGTAGGCGATGGTGACGTTATGCGTCAGCGAGCTCG
>DAIQNO010000108.1:0-7790 GCA_036788355.1 Opitutales bacterium
CGAGTGGTTGGTGGCGCTCGACGTAGGTGGTGGCTTCGTCGCGGTGGCCGAGGCGGTAGGCGGCACCAGTGGCCTCACGAAGAGCCGCCTCGTCGTTCGGTGCCAAACTGAGGAGGTGCCGCCAGCGTTCCAGGGCACCCGCCAGGTTACCCTCCCGAGTGTCGTGCAAGGCCAGCAAAGCGAGGTTTTGCGGGATGTTCGGGTAGATACGGGCCACGGCCTCTAGGTGGCGTCGGCTGGCCGCGGGGTCGCGCTCGGCCAGTAGAACGGCGGCGCGGGTGTTGGCGCGATAGTGCAGCGGCTCCCGCGCGAGGATTTGGCGGCAGAGACGGAGGGCTGGGTCAGCCTGGCCGTTGATGAAGGCCTCGTGCGCCTGACCAAAGCGGCGGTGGTTTTGCCAGTCGCCGAGGGCATCGGCGATGTTGGCGAGGGCGAGGGCAGCGACGATGGTGGGCAGAGTCCAGCGCAGGGCTGGGTGGGTGAGCGGAACGTGGGTCACACCAGGCTTCGGCTGGCGATCAGTCCTGTTTGTCGCTGCAGTTTCACGCACCGCTGACATCACTTCGACGGGGCGGCAGAGGTATCCGGCGGCCAGGGCGAGGACGAAGGGGGCCACGGCGTAGTTGAGCGGCATGCTGAAGGTCGCGGCGGTCAGGATGATGATGACCGTCGCTCGGCAGGCGAGTCCGCCGAGGTGGTCGCTGCGGGAGGCTTGGGGGTGGCAGCGGAGGGCTTCGCGGGTGGTGGCGATGCCGAGAGCTAACATGAGGAGGCCGCCGATGTTGCCTAGCTCCAGCCAGCGTTCCGCAAAAAAGTTGTGGGCGTAGAATGGGGTGTTTTGGGAGGTAAAGGTGGGGTCGTGTTGGTTGGCCTGAGCGTAGCCGTGGTAGATGGCGGCCCAGGTGCCGAGGCCGCTGCCCAGCCAACGATGATCGGCGGCGGCTGCTTGGGTGTTGTTCCACATCATCAGGCGGTAATTGAGCGAGGCAGAACCGGCGGAGTCCACGCCGCCACTGCGTAGCCGGATGAGGGCTTCAGTGGTGTCGGCGAGTTTATCGGCGATGCGGGGCAGGGCGGCTTGATAGGCCAGCGGTGCTGAGATGGCGGCGAAAACGAGGAAGATGGCGACGGCTCCAGCGGTGCGGGGATGGTGTTGGCGGAGGTGGCGGGCGGTGCGTCGGAGGGCTTCGGGACTGGCGGTGGCTTGGCGTAGGCGTTGGCGGGCGGCACTGCCGAGGCGGAGGAGGCTGCGTCGCACGGCGGGGCTGGCGATGGTGGCCAATAGGGCTAGACTGAGCCCGAGCAGGACGGATCGGACGAAGGTGATGGCAACTAGGGCTACAAGTAGGGCCACCGTGAAGGCTAGGGGAATGCGGAGTGATGCACGGCGCACCGCGAAGAGCAGCCAGACGGCCAGCGGCAACACGGCGGCAGTAAACTGGGCAGCGTTGTTGCGGCCACCGAAGAGCCCGGCCGGGATGGTTCCCTGGGGGATGGCGTCGAGCCCGAGGCCGAGTTGGGCGAGCATGATGAGGCCGTTGACGGTAGCCGCAGCGGTGAGTCCAACAGCGGCCCACTTCGCAGCGGTAGCGGGGAGTAACCCGGTCGCGAGGAGTAAGAAAAGGGCGGCGGCGGAGAGGTATTTTGGTGCTTCGACCCATCCAAAGTAGGCGGTATGGGCCCAAGTGAGACTGAGTAAGGCCCACGTCGCGAGGCCGAGAGCCAGCCAGGCGACGAGCCGAAGTTGTGGCCGTTGGCGGGTTAGGCTTGCTCGGAGAATGGCGGAGACCGCCACAAGGCTGACGCCAATGCGGAAGAGGGCTTCTTTGAGGGCGATCGCTGCGTCGTGGCCGTAGGCTTCGGTGGTGAGAGCCAAGGGAGCGAGGAAGCATAACGTCGCGAGAAGTGCCTGTTCACCGAGGTGCCAGAGATTAAAGGGGTTTCGGGACGGCTTCATTGCGAGGCGGGGAGGGCTGGATGATGGCGGTGCTCCATTGAGTGTTCGCGGTTGGGCTTTGGTGGGTGATCGTGGCCGAAAGTTTTGACATGGGGGTGTTTCGATGGCAACGGTTGAGCATTCAGGGCCGTGGAGGAGATGTTTGATTTTGATGAGGTGATTGCAGAGATCCGGGCGGGAGATCCTCGTTTTGAGCGGGGGGCTTATTATTTCGTGCGCCAGGGGTTGGATTACACCATCCGGGAGATGGGCAAAACGAAGAAGCGGGAGGCCAAGGGCAACCATGTCTCGGGCCAGGAGTTACTGGAGGGGATTCGGAAGTTTGCTTTGGAGCAGTATGGGCCGATGTCGTTGACGTTGCTGAACCACTGGGGGTTGCATCGTTGTGAGGATATCGGGGAGATTGTTTTCCAGTTGGTGAATCGCGAGGTGTTGGGGAAAACGGATCATGATTCGCCTCAGGATTTCGCGGGGGGGTATGACTTTCGGGAGGCTTTTTGGCGTCCGTTTTTGCCGAAGTCGCGCCGGTCGATTGGGCATAATTAGGCGGCGGGGCGAGTTTTTGGCGTTGTCGGGGTGGGGGTTTGTCCGGCATGGATTCATCGGTGTCCGCGCCAGACCCTTTTCGGTTAATCGCCTTGGAGGATGAGCTGCGTGGGGAGGTTTCGGCGGAGTTTGCGTTTCAGCGGTCGGCTTTTGGGCGTCTTTGGGCGAAGCCGGTGGAGGAGCCGTGAGGGTGGGGAGTTGGTGATTGATTTTCCACCGAGATGGTGGCATCTTTTTAATCATGTCAGAGGAGCCTGTTACCCCAGAAACGACCCGCGTTCCGGCCTCGCCCGAGGCCATCGCCCTGGCCCAGGAGCTGGTGCAACGTTACCCGCAGTGCTTTTGGTTCCGCCATCCGCAGGCCCGCATCCGTTACACGGATGACATTGGCCTTGTCGCCGAGCGATTGCGGCGGACGGGCGATAAAGTAACCTGGCAAGAAGCCGCAAAACTCCTCCGATGCCGCTAACTAACCTGCAAAGAAAAGTTCTGTCCTTGATCGTCAAGAATCGGAAGGCTGGTGTCTTCGGCGAGGTCGGCGTAGGTGGCGGTTGGTGGGTTGGATGTTCGTGTGGTTCGTGGATTGTGAGGTAGTTGTCCACGAAAGGCACGAAAAGCGCGAAAACGTTTAGAGAATAATGCGTTGGACGGTGGCTTTAGGATAAGCACCGAAGTTTACCAATAAGCCCAGTCTAAGGTCGGTGGCTTTGAGATAGTTCAACACTTGCGCCTGATGCTCGGACGCGGTTGTCTTGAGGGCTTTCAATTCAATGATGATTGACTCGAAGCAGATGAAATCCGGTCGGTATGTTGAGCGTAGCGAGCGCCCCTTGTAGGTAAGCTTGAGTTCGGGCTGAGCCACGAAAGAGATTCCCTGAAGACCAAGCTCGATTTCCAGAGATTCTTGGTAAACCACTTCGGCAAAACCGCAGCCCTTTTCTCGATAGACTTCAAAGATGGCCCCTTGAATGCGGTAAACCTCGTCCTTATAGAGTAATTCGCTCGTCATAATGTTCGGGTCGTTCGTGTGGTTTGTGGAGCGTTAAAATATTGTCCACAAAAGACACGAAAAGCACGGACATTAGGGAAAATGTCCACTCTTCCGTTGCCGATGCTGTCGTTCGGGTTGCCGATGTCGCCCACGAAGACAGTGGGGGCAAGGGAAGAATTAAGGGGAAAGACGATCTTTACGGATGAAAACCCTAAGGTAGCAGGCGGTCGTGGGCCTCCCCAAACCAGTCCCGCAGACGAGACCCGTTCCGCAGGCGTATCCGTTCACCCTTGGCGCGAGCTGTTCCCTCTTGGGCTCCGTGGGGCACTGCCGTGTGCTACTGGTCGATCATCCACTCGGGCATCAGAGCGAAGCCGACAACGTAGAGCGGGATCGCCAGCAGCCCCCGAAGAAAAGGCGTCTTGGCCTCGTTCCAGTGGACGATAACGAAGATCAACCCAACAAACGGGATGAAAACGTAACCAAGACCCCACCAAATAGAGGTTTGGAAGGCGAGGATCAGCAGTTGGATGCCGAAAACCAATCCAACGATAACTGCTAGGGCAAAAAAGATAAGAGCGAGGATTTCCATGGTTTTTCTGTTGTTAAAGGGTTCTGAGAACCAGTTGGATCAAGCGGTCGGCAACGCCGGCTGTCAAATCTGCGTTTCCCCTCGATTTTTCGTGGCGATGGGAACCTCATCAGCTGGAAAAGATGGTCGTTGGGCGTCAGCCCGAGTCCGCAGGTTTTTTCTTTGAGGTTTAGCCGTTGATCGGCTGAGACTTTCGCCTGATGGCTGTCGATAACCTTTCTTTGGAACCAAGGCCGTCATTGCAGACAGTGGCAACTGGCGGTGCCCCTGTGTGGCCGCCGTCGTGGCTGCCGTCGGGGGGGCTGTTTTTGGCGGATGCGGGGGCGACGCAGGCGGCTGGGCGGGCTTTGGTGGCGTGCTTGCCACCGGATACGCTGTTGACCCTCGCGGGGCCGATGGGGGCCGGGAAGACGACCTTGGTGCAGGGCCTGGCGGAGGGCCTGGGGGTGGTCGGCCCGGTCGCAAGCCCGACCTATCAGCTTTATCATGTTCACCGAGGGCGCGACCGCCAACTGGTTCACCTCGATGCCTACCGGCTCGCCGGACCTGAGGAGGTCGAGGGTCTCCTGCTGGAGGAAACGCTGACCTCCCCCTGGCTACTGGTGGCGGAGTGGCCAGAGCGCCTGCCGACCGCCTGGCTGAGCGGTGCCCGCGGCCTCCGCCTGACCCCGCAGGAACCCCAAGGGCGCCTCCTGGAGCTGGTGCGTTGGTGAGAATCGCGGCAACTCATCGCCGGTTTGCGAAAATGGAGGTTGCCGATTGTATTCAACTTCTGGCTCTGCCTTCCTCTCAGTGATTACTCCGGAAAATGCTGACCCCTTGGCGCACCCGACTGGTGCCCGTTCCGAGGATCCACGGCGGGTGGTGGTGGTCGGTTCCGGGCCAGCGGGCCTTTTCGCCGGGATCACCGTCAAGGAACTCAATCCCGCCACGCAGGTGGTCATTCTGGAAGGGGAGGGCGACCCCTGGGCGCGGATCGACGCTCTTGGCGGCCTCCTCGGGGTCGATTGCTACGAGGCGGAGGTCTTTGCCGAGGCCTGCCTGCGGGGCGGCGAGGCCCTCCTAGGGCCGTTCTACCAGTGGACGCCCGACGACCACCGCGCCTGGCTGACCCAGCGCGGTCTAGCCGAAATCGTCGAGGACGGCAGCGCCGTCCGCACCGCCGATGCCCGCGCCTTGGGCCACCTGCTGCGCCGCGAACTGGGCACCCTGGGGGTCAGTCTCAAGTCGGGCGACCGCGTGGTCCATTGCGATGTTGCCGCCGCCGGGCACCGGTTCTGGCTGACCCTGGCGGACGGCTCCACCCTCGTCGCCGAAGCCGTGATTTTGGCCCACGGGGGCGCCCTGCGGGGTGCCGCTCGGCGACTCATCGAGAGTCTGGGCCACGAGGTGCGCGACCCGGTTCCGGCCTTCTTCCATCTGCAATCTGCCGATGAGCGCTTCCGCGGGTTGAACGGCCTAAAGGTGCCGCAGACCCGCTGGCGCGTGCCCGGCTTTCCAGGTGAGGGCCTTGGCGAAACCGAGCTGCTGCCCTGGGGCTTCGGCGGTGCCGCCGTGCTCTCGCTCAGCTCCCAAGAGGCCGACCATCTTGCCAAAGTCCGTTACCGTTTTGTCGCGGAGGTCAACTGGCTGGCCGCCGAGCCCCATCCGGGGCGCCTACTCGCCGAACACGCCCGCTTGCGGCCCCGCCAGCGCGTGCTCGCCGAGCCGATCGCCGAGCTGCCGCCACCGCTCTGGGGGCGACTCGTCAAGGGAGTCGGGCTGAGCGAGGTTTCCACCTGGGGCGAGCTGAACCGCGAGACTGCCTCGCGCCTGGAGCAGGCCCTGACCCGCTGCCGGATCGAAATCCAGCGGAAGCGCCTCTTTCGCGGAGAAACCGCCGTCAGCGGTGGCATCGCCCTCGGCAGCATCCACCCCAAGACCATGACGAGCCGCCACGCGCCTGGTCTCGCCTTCGCCGGCCAGGTGCTCGACTACCATGCCCGCCCCGGCGGCTGGAACCTCCACGCCGAGTGGCTCACGGCCCGCATCGCGGCCAAGGCCGTTGCCTTTGCTCCGACCCCCTGACCGCCCTCCCGGTCTCGTTTTTCCCGGCGATGGGGCGAGATGAAAACCGCCCCTGGGAACGCCGACGTCCTCGTCGGCATCTCCCCATCCTTAAAGAGCCGGCGGGGACGCCGGCGCTCCCAGGGTAGCAATTCGCCCCGCCTCCCCGCATTCTCATCACACCCGAGCCCGACCGTTGAACCCGTCGATTTTGCGTGCTAAGGCCGCTCCAGCAGCGGTATGCTGTGCTCGATGTCACCACGAGTTTCCGCCCAACCCTTCGGCCATGCCGACGGTCAACCGATCACCCTCTACACCCTGGAAAACGGCCCGCTGACCGTCGCCATCACCGACTTCGGCGGCGCCATCGTCAGCCTCTACGCCCCCGACCACACCGGGGCGCTGGCCGACGTGATCTTCGGCCCCAAGACCCTCGACGGCTTCGTTGGCGACGGCACTTCCTACGGTGCCCTCATCGGACGCTATGCCAACCGCATCGCCAATGCCCGCTTTACTCTCGACGGCCACATCTACCACCTCACGCCGAACCCCGGCGACTTCGGCAACTGCCTCCACGGCGGCGATGGCTTTGCCCAGCGCCGCTGGTTCGCCGAAGCCGCCACCGATGGCCCCGATGTCCTCCTCCACCTGCGCCTCCACAGCCCCCACGGCGACCACGGTTTCCCCGGTAACATCGATGCCCACGCCACCTACCGCCTCACCCCCGACGGCACCCTGGAAATCGCCTATCACGCCACCACCGACCGCCCGACGCACCTCTCCTTCACCAATCACGCCTACTTCAATCTAGCTGGACGCGTCTGCTCCGTCCTCGACCACCACCTCTGGGCCGATGCGCAGGCCTACACCCCCGTCAACGCCCAAAAAGTGCCCACCGGAGAGATCGCCACCGTCACCGGCACCCCTTTCGACTTCCAGACCGCCAAGCCGCTCCACGCCGCTTTCGACCGCACCCACCCGCAACTCCGCATCGGCAAGGGCTACGACCACAACTGGGTGCTGCGTCTGGGCGAAACGCCTGCCGAAGGCCCCCGCAGGGCCGAAATGCCCGTCGTGGCTTGCCTCTGGGAGCCGCAATCGCAACGCCACCTCGGCGTCCAAACCACCGAACCCGGCATCCAAATCTACACCGGAAATCACTTTGGCCCCTGCTACCCCCACTGGGAAACCCTCTGCCAACAGACCCGGCACCCCGCCATCTGCCTCGAAACCCAGCACTTCCCCGACTCGCCCAACCAAAACCACTTCCCCAGCACCCGCATCACCCCCGAAAATCCCCTCCGCAGCACCACCCGGTTCCAGTTTTCCGTCCAGAATGGCGGTCTGTAAGTCATTGAGCATCAGCGGGCTAGGGAAAAGTTTCGCCCCCAGGCAACTTTTTCAGAAAAACCCCTTGACGGTCGATCGCTTGTCGGACTTACTTAGCGGCTTTCCCCATTGGGAAAACGTTCTTTCCAAAACAGACCAACTCCGGCGACCATTGCGCAACCTCAGGGTTGCCCGCCGATCTCAGCCAAAACTTTTTCAAAAAAGTTGTTGACCGACGGTGGTTTGCCTGAAATATCTAAAGTCTTTCCCGAAACGGAAAAGTTCTTTCAGACATCCGACGCAATCTTCCGGCGATCACCAACCTTTTC
>DAIQNO010000109.1:0-7631 GCA_036788355.1 Opitutales bacterium
CTCCCAGGGGAAGGGGAAGCCGGCGGGGCACCGGTGCTTCCAGGCCGGGGGGGCCTTAGGGAGTCGGTTTTGCTGAGGAGGCGGCGGGGAGGTGGCACCCGATGACGGTGACGTCGTCGCGCTGGGTTAGGCTGCCGCGGTGTTCGGTGAGGGCGCGGGTGACTTCCTTGGCTTGGGCTTCGGGGGGCAGCGGGTAGATCGTAGCGAGGAGCTTGCGGAGGCGGGAGGAGTCGAAGGGGCCCCGGCGGTCGCCGGGCTGATCCACGAGGCCGTCGGTCGGGAGGTAAAGCCAGAGGTCGTGGTTGCGTCGGAGGGTGGTTTCCTGAAAGGGGCGTGGACGGTTCTGGGAACGCCCCCCGAGGCTGCGTCGCTGGCCTCGGGCGGTCTGCACCTCGCCAGGGTGGGCCGCGCTGAGGTAGTAGAGGTTCTGCGAGGCACCGGAAAAGACCACCCGGTCGGGTTCGATGCGGCAGATGCTGGCGTCCATGCCGTCGAGCCGACCCTGCTCTCCGGTGGCTTTCCATTGAGACCGGAGGGCTTGGTCGATGGCTTCAAGGATTTCGCTGGGCGAGCGGAGGCCTTGGCGCTTGACGCAGTCGTCGAGTAAGTTGCAGCCGATCAGCGACATGAAGGCACCGGGGACGCCGTGGCCGGTGCAATCAACCACCGCGAGGATGAGGGTGCGCCCGCTGCGGAAGAACCAGAAAAAGTCGCCGGAGACGACATCTCGTGGGAGGAAGACCAGGAAGCTGTGGGGCAATTGCTCATGGAGGACGGCTGGATCGGGCAGGGCGGCCTGCTGGATGCGCTGGGCGTAGATGATGGAGTCCATGACCTGCAGGTGCATCTGCTCGGCGCGATCTCGCTCTTGGGCCAGGCGCTCGGCGGCAGATTCCCGCTGGCGCATCTCGGCGGCGACCCTCTCGATGACGTGGTTATACTCCGAGGCGATCTGTCCGATTTCGGTGAAGGGATCGGTGATCACCTTTTGGTCAAACTGGCCGCGTTGGCGGTGGGCCTGCATTTCTTCGAGCAGGTCGAGGATTTCAGTGCTGGCACCGTGTTCAGCGACGTTGAGGCCGACGCGTTCATCGTCGAGGCTCACGCGGAGGGGCATGTTGAGGTCGATCAGCTTGAAGGCGATCCACCCGGCCCCGAAGGCCCAGGTAAAGATCACCGCGCTGCCGAGGGCTTGGATGCCGAGCTGCTCCCAGCGGCCCAGGCCGTTGTCGATGATGGCAGGATCCGCAAAGATGGCCACCGCGAGGGTGCCCCAGACCCCTGGGAAGGCGTGGGCCGCAACCGCGCCGACGACATCGTCCACCTTCCAACGCCGCAGGGCCACCGCGGCGTAAAAGGCCGCCAGCCCTCCAATGGTGCCGATGATGAACGCGGAGGGGATGGTTACGGCGTGGCAGCTGGCGGTGATGGCGACCAGCCCCCCGAGGATGCCGTTGATAAAGTCCCGGACGTCCGGAAAGCCACCCAGCCGCCAGGAAAGCGTCATCCCGACCATACCCCCGGCAACCCCCGCGATCGCCGTGTTGAGGATGATGGCCGGCACGCGGTCGTCGAAGGTCAACAGGCTGCCACCATTGAAGCCGAACCAGCCGAAAAAGAGGATAATCACCCCGAAGGTGGCCACGACTAGGCTGTGGGAGGACTTCCGCAGGCCGCCAGTCTCGAAAGCCCCCCAACGCGGACCGATAATGACCACGGCCGCCAGGGCCATCCAGCCGCCGACGGCGTGAACCGCCGTGGATCCGGCAAAATCGACGAAACCCAGCTGGTAGAGCCAGCCGCTAGCGTTCCAGATCCAGTGCCCGCTCAGCGGGTAGATGATGGCCGAGGCGATGGCCGCAATCACGATGTAGCCCTTAAAGCTCATCCGCTCCGCGACCGCACCCGAAATGATCGTGGCAGCGGTGCAGCAGAAAACGAGCTGGAAGATAAAAAACGCCACCGGAAAGCCCGTTTCAAGGCCCTCCAGGAAAAATCCGCTAGTGCCGACGAGTCCATACTCGGACTGGCCGAACATCAGGCCAAAGCCCACCGCGTAAAAGAGCAGACCCGCGACGCAGAAGTCCGCCAGGTTTTTCACCGCGACGTTGATGCTGTTTTTGGTGCGGACGAGCCCCGTTTCCAACATGCAGAAGCCGAGCTGCATCAACATCACTTCCCCAGCACAGATCAGCACCCACAGGGTGGCAAAGAGGGGGGCATTCACCACGACATCCTCCATCGGCGCCAACAGGCCCTTGGCGTAGCTTAAATTGTGCCCCATCGCCGGCTAAACGGTAAAATTATCGGCACTGGTCTTCGAAAAGCGCAAGGTAAAGCGGGCTCCGTGGCCCGGAGAACTGTCCACCAAGATCTCCGCGCTGATTTCGTCGGCCAGGGCCTTGGCAATAGCGAGGCCCAGCCCGCTGGAAGATTCTCCGCCGGTCGGTTGTGCGGAAAGTCGCTCGAAAGGGCGAAAGAGTCGCTGGCGGTCGTTGTCCGTTAGCCCAGGGCCCTGATCTTGCACCCAGAGGCAGGGGTTGTTATTTACCAGGTGCCGTCCGATCCCAAGAGTCACAGTGGAACCGCAGGGGCTGTATTTCACCGCGTTGGAGAGGAAGTTGTCCACAATGCGCTCGACGTTTTCCGGGCTAGAGAGGAACGGCGGGATCGGTTCACCGACGTGGAGAATCAGGCGGATGTCCTTCTGTGCGGCACGCGGGCCATGCACCCGATACTGCCCTTGGGCCGTCTCCGCGAGATCCAGCAAGGCCGTTTTTACCCGATGCAGGCCGCGCTCCATCTGGTTCAGTTCCAGCAGTCGATTGACGAGGCCGAGCATCCGCTCAATCGAGTCACGCCCCGTGCTGAGGAGGTCCCGCCGGGCGTCGGCGTCGAAGTAGTCATCGTCCTCGAGCAGCAGTTGCACCAGGGACAAGAGTGCGGCCAGCGGGCTGCGGAGGTCATGGCTAGTCACCCCGATGAACTGATCCTTCTGGCGGATAACTTCTGTGAGGCGGCGGTTGAGGGCCTGGGCTGAGTCGCGCTCAGCTTGAACGGTGGCTTGCGCTTCTTGCAGTTGCCGCTCGATGGCATCCCCGGTCTGCACCAGGCGCACTGCTTGCCGCAGGAGGGCGGCGAAATGACCGACCACATCGTCGTAGGAGGGCTGAGTCGCGGTGGGGCCCTGCGCGAGGTTCAGAAACTCAGACTCCCGCCGAAAGACCCGCTCGTATTGGGCGCGACGAAAGTCGGCACTGTCGCCGGTGCTGTTCATAGATCCGCGATGTAGGTGAACGGAATCCCGAACTCATCCTCAAAACCCTCCCCGTGCTCCTTCATGATCTCGATCCCGTCGCGGTAGTGCCACTCTACCTGCAATGTAAGGCCTGACTGCATGGCCCTTTCGAGGAGTGACAGCAGGTCATAGATGTATTTAGCACTACTGGTGTTAAAATAGGCCAACCTAAAGTCCACCGTTAGGGTGGTGAGGTCGGCCACAACCTGGCTAATCTCTGACACTAGCGGCTCGTAGAATGCCGCCACGTTTTCGGGGTAGGCTTCTCCGGCGATCAATAAGCGGCAACTAGCGTCGTCTAGTTCGACCAGTGGGGTCGTGGGGGTGGCTTCGCGGAAAACTCTAATCACAAGATGGAAAAATAATGAGAGCAGAGCCGATGTAAACCTGAAACGGTCAATTTAGGCTGCTGGGGGCCTTCAGACCCATGCCGGGGAGGTTTCGGCAATCGAACTGCGCGTAGCACGCATTTCTCCCTAAAATTTGGGGGCCGATGGTGCTCCCAGAAAAATAGAGGGGCCGACGGGGACGTCGGCGCTCCCAGGTTAGCTCCCAATTGGTGCGGGGCTTAGGCCGTAGCGCTTGAGCAGCAGATTGGCCGTGATGCGCCCGCTTTCGTAGATGGTGGGCAGGCCACTGCCCGGATGGGTTCCGCCCCCCACCAGGTAGCAGTTATCGACTTCCTCGAACTTATTCCGTGGCCGGAAGTAGAGCATCTGCGGGATGGTGTGGGCAAGGTTGAAGGTGGCACCATCAAAAACGTGGTAATCGTCGCGCCAATCGGCGGGAGTGATGACGTGCTCCGCGCAGATGTGCTGGCGCAGGTCGGTCAACCCGCAGCGGGTTTCCAGCAGCTCCAGGGTGCGCTCCCGCACGATCGGGGTCATTACCTCCCAGTCGATCGGGGCGCGGCAATTCGGCATCGGCACCAGCACGTAGATGGCGGAGTGCCCCGGCGGTGCCAAGGTGGGGTCGGTGATGCTGGCATTGCGGACGTAGATCGAGAAGTCCGGGGGCAGCCGACCGCCGAAAATGTCGCGGACATTGCCCTCATAGTCGTCCGCAAAGAAGATCGTGTGATGACGATGATCCGGGTAAACTTTATCGACCCCAAGATAGAGCATGAAGGTCGAGCAAGAGATCCCCATTTTGGCCAGGCGTTCCGGGGTGTAGTGGCGGATGGTGCCTTGCGGGAAGAGGTTCTGAGCAGCCCAGCCGAAATCCGCATTGACCACGACGTCATCGAAAGCCTCCACCGACCCATCGGCCAGGCGCACGCCGCAGGCCTGGTTGCGTTTTACCACGATTTCCTGCACGGGCGTTTCCAGCCTCACCTGGCAACCGTGCTTCATGGCTGCCCCGGCCATCCCGGTGGAAATCTCACTCAGGCCACCGCGGACGTGAAAGACCCCATATTCATACTCGATGAAGGCCAACATCGAAAAGAAACCCGGGCACTCCCACGGGGACATTCCGAGATACTTACTCTGGAACGAAAAAGCGATCGCCAGCTTATCTTCCCCAAAATAGCCCTTGAGCACATCGTAAACGCTCTTGCGGCTAAGAGCGTCGGGCAACAGTCGTAGGGTGCGGCTGTTCAACAGGTCCCACGGCTGCAGGTAGGGCCGTTGCAAGCACGGGGCAATCCGGCCAAACCGGGCGCGCTCAAAGTCCATGAAGCGATCCACTCCGGCCTCGGAACCCGGAAAACGGGCGGCAATCTGCGCCTTGACGACATCGAGATTACGGCTCGGCTCGAAGGTAAAGTCGTTGAAGACCAATCGATACATCGGGTCGAGCTCGATGAAGTCGATCCAGTCGGCGCTGTTCTCCCCGGCGGCGGCGAAAACCTCGTCCAGGAGGTATTTCATCATCAGGAAGGTCGGCCCGATGTCATGGCGGTAGGGCCCCTGTTCGAAACAGCCGTTACGCCCTCCAACCCGCTTACCGCGCTCAAAAACCGTGACATCGATTCCCCGACCAGCCATGATTAAGGCTGCACTGAGCCCCCCCGGGCCTCCGCCGATAACTGCCACCTTTTTCGCCATACGTTCCATAAAATCCACTCAAGTTTGCCGAAGGCAACCCGCTTACGGCGGTATTCCTCCGATTTCTACCCGGCACAAGGCGGGCTTGAGGACAGCGGCGGTCGGCTCTGCTGGTCTCCCCGGTGCTGTTCTGACCGGCAAGATCCGCACTATTGCCGGGGAGAACTACGGTTTTCTTCTTGCTGCAGCTACTAGAGTGACCCATCGTCGCGGGCACGATGGCTGAGGTTAAGGAGGTGTTGTTGGTGGAAGACCATACCTTGGTGTCCGGAGTCCTCGACATTGTGCTGCGTCGGCGCGGGTTTAACGTCCTCAAAGCGGCGACCGGTGAGGAGGCGATTCAGTTGATTGACCAGCGGCTGCCCTCGCTGTTGATCACCGACCTCGATCTACCAGGCATCAGCGGTCTGGAGGTGATCGCCCACCTGCGGAGCCTCCACCGCACGGCCAGGATCCTCGCGATGTCGGGGCGCGGCAGCCGCTTGCTGGCCGAAGCACTGGTGAAAGGGGCCGACCTGACCTTGAAAAAGCCCTTCACCACGGAGGCCCTCACCGAAGCCCTCAACCGGCTCTAGCGGAAGCTTTTTTTTGCACGGGTGGCCACCGGGTAACGTGGGCGCGACAGGGTTCACCTTAAGCGCGACAGGATTCACGGTTCAGTGCTGGCCGGTCTACGCTGTCGCTGGGGGTACGTTTTGGCGGGTCGCGGTTCGGTCTCGTTTCCAGCCTGACAAGGGGCGGTGAAACAGTGTTGCAGAGCGGGATGGATCGAGCGTAACACAGTGCTTATGCGGGTGACGCTGAAGGATATTGCCAAGAAAACGGGGCTGAGTGTGGCGAGTATCAGCCAGATTTTGAGTCCAACGAGTAATCGCACGATTTTCTTTGCCGAGAGCACGCGGGCGCAGGTGAGGCAGGTGGCGCAGGAGCTGGGTTACCGACCCAATTCGGCGGCCAGGTCGATCACCAGCGGTCGCTTTGGCTCGATTGCGTTGCTGCTGAGCCACTACTACTACCGCAGTCTCCTGGCGCCGCTGTTGTTGGATGGGATCAGCCATGCGGCGGAACAGCTCAACCTGCATCTGATTGTCTCTTGCCTTCCCGACAACCAGTTGATGGATGCCGAACGGATGCCGAAGCTCACCCGGGAACTGGCCTGTGATGGCCTGTTGGTGAAGTATAACGCCCACATTCCGGAGAACTTGACGCAGTTGTTGACCGGCTACCAGCTACCCCTGGTGTGGATCAATTCCAAGGATTCACCCTGCTGCGTCTATCCCAACGATCTGCGGGCAGGCCGGGAGGTCACCGAGGTGCTGATTGCGAAGGGGCACCGACGCATCGCCTTCGTCAACTACACCGGCGGGCCTAAGTCGGGCTTTAGGCACTACAGCCAGCAGGATCGGCGGCGTGGCTATATTCAGGCGATGCAGAAGGCCGGTCTGACTCCGGAGTTCCATGAGGTGCCTTCTTCAATCGCGCCGTCGCGTCAGATTGAGCGCTCGCTGGAGTGGTTAGGCGCGGGGGATCATGCGACGGCGGCGGTGTGCTATGGCCGGATGGAGGTAGAAGCTCTGGCAATGACGGTGGCACGCCTGGGAAAGTCTCTCCCAGGGACGCTGGATTTAGCGACGTTCCACGACCAACCGGTGCAGAACTTTGGAACCCCGGTCACCACGGCCCTGATTCCAGAGTTCGAGATCGGGTATCAGGCCGTCCAGGTCTTGGCGGAGCAGATTGCGGCCAAGGCCAAGGGGGAGCCGATCCAGCGGGTGGTGCGGTCGTTGCCGATGCGGATCGAAGCACTAGAAAATCCGATGAGTGAGTATTCTGCCCGCGAGGTTCACCGTGCCTTGCAGATGCCGTAGGGGGTCGGTGGTGGCCGTGGGTCCAGTTTGGTCGCGGTCTAGGTGTCCAGGCTGGATCGAAGCCCGTTTCTAGGGGTTGGTTTCCTCGGGCGCGATGAGGGCTTCGAGGGAGTGATACCAGTCGGCCAGGCGGGGGAGGGTGGAGCTATCCTCGGCGAGGAGGTCGTCCGAGAGGGCAGCTTTACGCTGTTTAAGGGCCTCGATGCGGGCTTCGATAGTGCCGACGGTCACCATCCGGTAGATGAACACGGCTCGCTTTTGGCCGATGCGGTGGACGCGGTCGATGGCCTGGCGTTCGACGGCAGGGTTCCACCACGGGTCGAGCAGGAAGACGTAGTCGGCCGCGTGGAGGGTGATGCCGGTACCGCCGGCCTTCAGGCTGGCCAGAAACAGGGCTGGGCCGACAGCTCGCTGGAA
>DAIQNO010000110.1:0-7543 GCA_036788355.1 Opitutales bacterium
ATGGCAATCCGTAAAGGCCGACAATGTCACGCCTGGCCAGACCTACCTGCTGCACGTCGAGCAAGGCGGCTATGACCCCGGCAGCGGTGACTACTTGCCCTTGGGTTGGACTGGGAACCCGAAATCCCTCGTTACCCCCATCCCGGCCCTCCTTGACCGTGATTCCACCATTGAACCCCACGGTTTCGACGGCGACCCCGATTCGGCCACGGCTTGCTGGCAGACCGTCGCCGAACACACCGACGAAGTTTGCCGCGCCCTCGATGAGATTCTCGCCGCCCTCGTCAACGACTTGACCGAGCCTCCGGGCCTGCCCGAGGTACTCCGCCACGCGGCCCGCTGGCATGACTGGGGGAAGGCGCACCCCGCCTTTCAGGCCAAGCTCATTCCCGAGCAGGTGGTTGCCGCCGCTAAAAAAGACCCCATTGCCAAAGCTCCTGCCAAGGCGTGGCTCAAGGGCCGGTTACCCAGGAAGCCTGAGGCCACCGATCGCCGCCGCCCGCACTTCCGCCATGAGCTTGCCTCGGCCCTCGCCGTGCTGCTGCCCGATGCAGGCTTCCCGGAGAAGGATATCCAGGCCCGAGACTTGGTCGCCTACCTCGTCGCCGCCCACCACGGCAAAGTCCGCCTCTCCATCCGCTCCCTGCCCGGTGAAGCCATTCCGCCGCGACCGACTTCCTCGACCACCGAGACCCGCTTTGCCCGTGGCGTCTGGGATGGCGATCAACTGCCCAGTGTTGACCTTGGCGGAGGCACCTCCGCTGGTGGGGTGACGCTCTCTCTGGAACCGATGGAGCTTGGCCTCGGCGAAGCGGCCCCTTTCCTCAACCAGCCGTCCTGGGCCGAACGCTGCCTAGACCTCCGCGACGCCCTCGGCCCCTTCCGCCTCGCCTACCTCGAAACCCTCCTCCGCGCCGCCGATGGCCGCGGTTCACAGCTATGAGCGCACCCCCAAGCCCCTCCCACCTGGCCGCAACCCCACCACCCACCCCTTCTGCCGTGAACCTTATTGCCACGCCCACCCCCTTGACCCTCGACGGCTGCACCCCGGAGCCCCTTATGGGCTACCTCAAAGCCCTCGGCGTCTTCCGCCTCGTCTCCGAACAGGCCGACCCCGACTGCCGAGCCCGCTGGCAAAACGGCAAACTCGTGCTCCTCACCCGCCTCACCCGCGAGCAGCTGGTGGAGTTTTTCCAAACCGAGTATGCGCCCAGCCCTAATTTCTCACCCTGGAATGGGGAAGGCGGATTTCTTACCGAAAGTGGGGCCAGCTTTTCCACCATTGAGGAAATCCGCAAGTCCACTGAGCCACGGCTGAACAATCTGCGCGGAGCCATTGAGCAGATCGAATCCATGTCGATTCTCAAGGAGTTTGGCCAATTCCGAACGGAGTCGAAAACCCTCGATAAAAAGAAGAAAGCTAAGCGGATTACTTCCGATGAGACGGAACGCCTCAAAGAAGTATCCAAGGGCGTAAAGACCCTCAAGGAAACGATCCTTTACCAAATCCGCACTGAGTTTCCCGATAGCGCGTTGGGTTGGTTTGATACCTGCCTCCAAGTCGGCGAGGATGGATTTTCAGTCGCTCCGGCACTGGGCTCCGGCGGCGTGGACGGGCGGATGGAGTTTTCAGCCAATTTCTTCGCCAACATCCTCACCGTGCTGAAACACCAAGAATCGGCCAAGTGGCTGGCCACGAGTCTGTTTGCCGATAGCCTATCAACTCTCCATCAAACTTCCGTGGGTCAGTTTGCTCCGGGAAGCATTGGTGGACCGAACGCAACCCAAGGATTTGAAGGCGGTTCTTTAGTCAATCCTTGGGACTACATTTTCCTCATCGAAGGTTCTTCAATCCTCTCGGGTGCCATTGCTCGGCGTTGCCGCACCGGGCAGTATGGAAAAGCCGCTTTCCCCTTTACGGTGATGCCGGCGGCCCAGGCCAGCGACTCCCTCGAAGCAAAAGACAGCAATTCCGCACGCGGCGAGATCTGGCTACCCCTGTGGCCAAAGAACCTCAAGCTAAACGAGCTGCAGCGGATCTTTGGCGAGGGCCGCGCAGAGTGGGCGGGAGGTCAATCACGCACTAACGTCGATTTTGCAAAAGCGGTCGCTAGTTTTGGTGTAGACCGCGGCATTGGAAGCTTTTCGCGTCACGGGTTCCTCCAGCGTAACGGGTTGGCCTTTCTGGCCACCCCCCTCGGGCGCTTCGAGGTCCAATCCCGCGAGCATGTTCACCTCCTGCATGAGGCGGACGACTGGATCGCCCGTTTTCGTCGCGCTTGTGGAGACAAGACGCCCGCCCGTTTTGGCACCGCCCTGCGGCGTATGGACTCGGCGGTGTTTGATTACTGCCGCTTTGGGGATGACCAGGACTCTCATCGCAAGGAGCGCTTTCAGGCGATCTTAATCGCCCTGGGTCAGGCGGAGCGTGAGGCGGCCTGGGGAAAAAAGTTCCGCGAAAGTGGCTTCCTTCACCCCCTGCAGCGTCTCTCTGCTGACTGGGTCGCCGCCGCCGATGATCGCTCCGAAGAGTTCGCCATCGCCCTCGCTTTAGCCGCGATTCAGGGCACTCGTGCCTATCCAGGCGTCCGCGCCAACCTGGAGTTTGTCGATTTCACCAAGGGCCGTTGGAACTGGCATGATGATTCCGCCAAGACCGTCTGGAAGGGCGGTCAACTCGCCGATAACCTGAGTGCCGTGTTGGAGCGTCGCCTCCTCGACCAGAAACGCCTCGGGCTGCCGCATCTGCCGATCGTTGCCAGCCGATTTTTGAGCCCGGCTATCGTCGCCCGGTTTATCTCGGGCGAACTCGATGAGGACAAAATCGAACGCCTGCTGTGGGGCCTCATTTGCTGCAAAATCGAGTGGAAAGTGCCCTACGCCTATCCTTCCATGGACGAGGTGCCGCGCCCCTACGCCCTCCTCAAGCTGTGCTTCCCCGGAGTGAACCCAGAGGGCCAGTGCCCGACTGGGGTAAGTGCCGATTTCTGGAAGAAAATTGGGGCGATCAAGCCCGAGACCCGCCTTATTCCGCTGCTCCGTGCGGGCCGCCTCTCCGAAGCGCTCGGCATCGCGGCCCAGCGCCTCCGCAACCACGGCCTGACCCCCGCACCGATCGAATGGGGCTCCGAAACCTACCCATTTGACCCGGCCCGGTTAGCCGCCGCCCTCCTTTTCCCGGTAGCTGCTTCATCGCTGGAAGCCTTTTGGAAACTCATCCGCCGCGAGAAACGGGATGAGCTTAATCACGACCTCACCGTCTCCCTTTCCTAAACCTCCCTAACCCAACCTACTCATTATGGATTACACTGCCTTAGAAAATGCACCACGGCTCCTCATCGAAGCCCAGCTCCGCCCCCTCCAGGGCGACCGCTTTCAGCCCACCGGTTTCGCCGACCTCGGCGCCGCCCGTTACAAAGCCCCCGACGGCACCGAAATGCTCCTCGTCGAGTCGGCCCAGTCCGTGGCCAATCGCCTCGAAATGGCCATTTGGGACGAAGCCCGAGACGACCTCATCGCCGAACTTCAAGGTCTGCCCTACATCCGCGTCGAGAACCCCGACGGTTCCATGCTCACCAACTCGATCCTTGAGGCTCACCGCATCAATTCTCCGTACATCTTGGAAGGGAAAGACAGGTCGGTTTTGGAAAAAATCAAAAAAGACGCCGCTGGTTTAGAGCTTGGCCCGGTCAAGCTCAAACAACTCGCTGAAATCGTCTTGTATTACGATGCCAATGCGTTGATACACGGGGTGTTCCTCGCCAAAGGTGAACTCGCAGGCGGTCGCCTTCGCCTCATGCGAGCCCTTTCCGGCTTTATCGAAGCGACCAACGTTGCTGTCGCCGAAAGTGGCGGGGTAAAGAATGACCGCGTTGACCCCAGTGGCGATACGAAACAGGGATTCGGTAACGTTCCGTTCCACCGCACGGAGTTTACGGCGAAAAAGATCACCGCCTACTTCAATCTGGATCTCGCCCTCTTGCGAGGATACGGCCTGCCGACCGAGGCAACCAACCTGCTGATTGCGCTCGCGCTGTTCAAAGTACAGCGCTTTTTGACCGTTGGTCTGCGCCTGCGCACCGCCTGCGATCTCGATGTCATCGGCACCCTTCAAGTGAAGCGGCCAGACAATTTCGTCATCGCTTCTGAGAAGGAGTTGCTCGCTAAAGCGGCCGAGTGCCTCGCGGCGTGTGGGAAGATCGACGGGCTCTTTGCAAAGCCGGCGATCACCACGGTGAAGTGGGAAGCCGTCAAGAAAAAGCCCAAGGCGACCGAGGCCGGAACCGATGGCGACGAGGAGAACAACTAACCCACCCCCATGATTGCCATCGAACTCAATTTTCTGGCGGGCCGTTTTCATGCGACGCCCTGGGGGCGGCACGTCAACGAAGGGGCGGTCGAGTGGCCACCTTCGCCCTGGCGCTTGCTGCGGGCTCTGGTGGCCGCTTGGAAGCGCAAGGCCCCGCACCTCGACGAGGGCGTGATGCGCGAGCTGCTCACCGCCCTTTGCACGCCGCCGGAGTTTGCCCTCCCGCCCGCCACCTTTAGCCACACCCGCCACTACATGCCGTGGTTTAAGAAAGGCCCCGGCGACAAGACTCTAGTCTTCGACTCCTTCGTCGCCCTCGCGAAAGACGCCCCGGTGGTGGTCGCGTGGCCGGGTCTCGACTTGCCCGACGCTCCCCGTGCGGCCCTGGTCGAGCTGCTGCCGCTGCTCGGCACCTTGGGGCGCTCCGAAAGCTGGTGCGACGGCAGGTTGCTCGACCCGCTGACGGCCTCGGCTATCCAGGTCAACACCAAGCCCGTGGACGGGCACTCACCCAAAGGTGAGATCGTGCGCGTGCTGGGCGTCGATGCCCAAACGGTTTTCCAGAATGGCTACAACCCCCATGCTGAGTCGAGCACCGGAAAGGGTAAAACCAAGGTCACGACCACCACCGCCATCTACGAACCCGACTGGCACCTCTGCATGGAAACCCTCTGGTTGCATGAGCAACGCCTCTCCATGCCGCCCGGCGCGAAGTGGATCGACTATGAACGGCGCAAAGACGCCCTGGCGCAGCCATCCCGCCCGAAGTCCGTCCGCCGCCCCCGCCCAACGATGCAAGTGGCCCGCTTCGCCCTAGACTCCTCCGTCCTGCCGTTGCTGACCGACACCTTGCGCGTCGCCGAGAGTGCCCGATTTAACCTGATGGGCCGACATGGGCGAATGTCCGAGAAAGACGGCATCAAGGGCAAGTCCCGCGCCTTCTCCGGAAAAGAGGACGACGGCACCCCCATCGAGGGCCATTCCCACTGCTACTTCCTGCCGACCGACGAAGATCACGATGGCCGACTGGACCACCTCACCCTTTACGCCTCGGGTGGGTTCGACACCGATGAAGTCCGGGCCATCGACAAGCTCCGCGAAATCAAGTCCAAGGATCGGGAGGAGTCCGGCCATGCCTTGCGGGTGATTCTGACGGGCATCGGCGTCGCCGAGGAGATGCAGCGTGGCCCGCTGGCGGTGAGCAGCACCTGGGTCTCGGCGACCCCCTTCCTAGCTCCGCGCCACCCGAAAACCTCCGGGCGGCTCAAGCATAGCGAAGTCGGCGGAGCCGACCTTCACCGCTTTTTGACGGCCCAGTTGCGCGAGGAACTCCAGCGCTGGCTCGACCGGCAGGGCCACTCCATTTCGGCGGAAGCGATTAGCATCACCCTCCAGCAGGATGAGCCCGGCAACACCCGGCGTTGGTGCCCCAAGGAGGAGATCTTCAGGGAAAGACCTCTTCAATTCCGCCGCTACCGCCAGAAACGCAGTGATGACGGTGGGCGCCGCCCTGCCGCCTTTTTCCGCCTGACCTTCCCTGAGCCCGTCGCTGGGCCGATCGCCCTCGGCCACTCGGCCCACTTTGGCCTCGGCCTCTTCACCCCAGTGCTCCCCCAGGCCCGCACGGTCGGCCAGGGCGAGGAGCGGGCAGGGGCCTAGCGTCGAGACCCCTGGGTGTTGTTTTGACCATTGGCACCCATCCAATTTCACGAGCCCAATTTTAACCATCAGCTCCGACCGTTACACTTTTCTAACTTTCTCTTTTATGCGACACCATATTCTCACTACTGGAATCAGTCTTTTGACTAATTTTCAGAAGACTAAATCGACTGCTAACCTTGATGAGGCTTGCCGACGCCATCAGGAGTTGGCGATCTTCCTTGCGGAGAACCCTGAACGGGTTTCGGCAGAAATCAATTCGCTCCATAGTCGCACCGGCTTTCTCAATACACAGAAATGCGACGACTTGCGAGTGACTTTGATTTATACGGAGACTGATCCAGGGAAATCCGTGGCGTCGCTGCTCGAAAATTTTCTAAAACCTCGCCTCGTGGGGGTTGCTAAAATCCCGGTGCGTGGGATCGACAAGCCAGAGGGTGATTTCACTCCCGAATTTGCTCAGCAGGAGGTTCAGGATGCCTTGGGTAAATTACGCGAGTCGGTGAAGAGCCATATTGAGAAATCTAAAAAGAGCGATGCCCACGTTGAGATCGAGCTAAATTGCACTGGCGGTTACAAGGCGGAGACAGCCGTCCTTTATGCTCTGGGAAAAGAGTTAGGCGTGCCCGTTTATTACATGCACGAAACATTTCGCTGTGCCGTCACCCTACCGTAGTCACCCATGACCACCCTTACTGCCACGTTTCGGGTTGTCACGCCGATGTTTCTGGCCGGGGCGAACCAGTCCTCGGCGGAGCTGCGGGCACCTTCGATCAAGGGTGCCCTGCGCTTCTGGTGGCGGGCCTTGCAGTGGCAGACGCTAGCCGGTAGCCATGAGCCCGTTAAGGAACTCCACCAGAAGGAGGCCGCGCTTTTCGGCAGTGCCGACAGTGAAATGGGCCAAAGCAAAGTGCGCGTCCGGGTGGTAGGCGGGACTACCCAAATGCCAATTCCTGCCGGCAAAGTCCTGAAGAAATCGGGTGATGGGGGCCTGGAGCCAAGCAAGTACCAGAATGGCATTGTTGGTGAAGGTGCTCGCTACTTGGCTTATGGAGTTATGGAAGCTTTCGATGGTAAAAACTCGACTGCCGGAAAACTTACCCGGTCGTGCTACCCTTGTCCTCTGGAAAACATCGTTATCGAGTTCGCCTGCCGCGACGCTGCAACGGCGGAAGCAATCGTTCCGGCCATCAAGGTCATGGGGATACTTGGCGGGCTCGGCAGCAAGAGTCGCAAGGGCTACGGAAGCCTGACGCTGACCCACTTAAAGCGAGGCGAGGAAGCTATTGAGCTTAAGGCCCCGACCGAGTTACTAAAACGCCTAGTCCCTATCCACGACGATCAAATTGCTTATCCGAAGTGGACGGCTTTTTCTCCACTCACTCGGTGTGTCGTTTTAGATGGAAAGCAAGGTGAGTCTCCTCTGCAATTGCTCAATCGGATCGGTCGAGATCAAGTTTTCTTTCGGAGCTGGGGTCACAAAGGAGCCGTGTTTGGGCAAAAAGCGGAGCAACGATTTTTCAACGACCATAAGTTGATGGACGACGTTGTTAATAAAAGAAAAAGCCCCGACAC
>DAIQNO010000111.1:0-7524 GCA_036788355.1 Opitutales bacterium
CCGGTGAACCTCGATCGCGGCAGAGATGATTTCGTGGGTTAAAGGATCCTCCATTTCTGGTATAGTGAGGGTAAGTGTGGCAGCTTGAACAGGAGAGCGCAGAGCACGCAGATGGGGTAGTGGAGTGGTATATAATAGCTCTTCTTAAAGAAGCCTTCGTGGCTTTGTGCCTTCGTGGGAATCCAATCCTTTCTGACTCTCTACACGTCGAGGTAGGAGGTGTTGAGGGCGTTATCTTCGATGAAGGCTCGGCGGGAGGGGACATCTTCGCCCATCAGCATGGTGAAGACCTGGTCGGCCTTGGCGGCGTCGTTAATATCGACCTTGAGCAACCGGCGTTTCGCGGGATCCATAGTGGTTTCGTAGAGTTGCTTGGGGTTCATCTCTCCGAGGCCCTTGTAGCGCTGAATATGAAGGCCTTTGCGCCCGAATTCGCGGATTTTGCCGACCAGTTCGAGGATGGAATAGAGTTCGGTGGTCTGATCGCTCTTTTGGCCCTTGGTTTCGCGAAGTTGGTAGCGGGGCTCGTCAGAGGCGGCGAAGTGTTGAACGTCGAGGCCCAGTTTGGCCATTTCCTGGAGGATTTTGGAGAGTTGTGAGGACTCAAAAATCTCGTGGACAGAGATGCGTTGTTGAGCGCGGTAGCCGTTGCGCTCTACTTCGCGCACGACCATGCCAGTGTAGAGGTCATCGGAGAGGCCGGCTTCGATATAGAAGCGGGTGCGCTCTTCATCACTCATCAGAAACTTGAACTCTTCCTGGTTACCGGTGCGGGTGCGCACGAGGTATTTTGGAAGGGCGTGGGTCTGAGGGTCGTGGTGGTCTAAATAAGTCGCGATGGGGCATCCGTAGCGAGTGACGCCGCGGCTCATACTTTCCAGGCGGGTGAGGACTTCGACGACTTTCTCCAGCTTGGTTCCTTCGAGGGTCAGGTCGTCGCGCAGGCGGTGCAGAGCAACGTCTTCGGCACCGCCTTCGAGGAGGTAGCGTGAGAGGTCGGCGTCGGTATCGACATAGCGCTCTTTTTTGCCGCGCTTCACTTTGTAGAGCGGGGGCTGCGCGATATAGACATAACCAGCTTCGATCAGGCCGCGCATCTGGCGAAAGACGAAGGTGAGGAGGAGGGTGCGGATGTGCGAGCCGTCCACGTCGGCGTCGGTCATTATAATGATCTTGTGGTAGCGGCTGCGGGTGACATCGAAGGCGCCATCACCTGAGTCGCCAATGCCGGTGCCCACGGCGGTAATGAGGGTGCGGATTTCCGCATTGTTGAGAACTTTATCGAGGCGGGCTTTTTCGACATTAAGGAGCTTTCCGCGGATGGGGAGGATGGCCTGAAAGCGGCGGTCACGGCCTTGCTTGGCGGAGCCACCGGCGGAGTCACCTTCGACGATAAAGATTTCGCAGAGGTGAGGGTCTTTTTCGGAGCAGTCGGCCAATTTTCCGGGGAGGCCGCCACCGCTCATCGCGCTCTTGCGGACGGTTTCGCGGGCTTTGCGGGCAGCTTCGCGGGCGCGGGCGGCCTGGAGGCACTTATCGATAATGGCGCGGGCGATGCGGGGATTTTGCTCAAAATAGAGCTTCAATTTATCGCCCATGACTTTCTGGACAATGCCATCGACTTCCTGGTTGAGGAGGCGGTCTTTGGTCTGGTTGTTAAAGGACGGGTTGAAGAGCTTGACGGCGATGACCGCAGTGAGCCCTTCGCGCACGTCCTCGCCGGAAATTTGCGGGTCCTTATCCTTAACCAGGTTGTTATTTTTGGCGTAGGTGTTGACGATGCGGGTCAGCGCGGTGCGAAAGCCAGAGAGGTGAGTGCCGCCGTCACCGTTGTAAATCGAGTTCGCGTAAGCGTAAATTTGCTCGCTGTAGCTATCGTTATACTGCATGGCGATATCCACGGCGACGCGCTCATCGACTTTGGTGTCATCGGGGGAGAGTTCGCCGACAAAGTGGATGGGTTCAGGCTGGAAGCATTGTTTACCTTGGTTGAGCCAGGTGACGTATTGGGCGGAGCCGCGGTCGAACTTGAATTCTTCGGAGCGGTTGTCACGTTCGTCACTAAAGCGAATGCGGATTCCAGGGTTGAGAAAGGCCATTTCGCGGAAGCGCTTGGCCAGGATTTCGTATTTGAAACGATTTTCGGAGACAAAGATCTGCACGTCAGGCAGGAAGGTGATTTTGGTGCCGGTGGTTTTGGTGGTGCCAATGACGTGGAGCGGTTCGCTGACGGCACCGCGTTCAAACTTGATCTTATGAACTTCGCCGTCGCGCCGGATTTCGGCGATCAGCCATTCCGAGACGGCGTTGACACAACTGGCACCGACGCCGTGGAGGCCGCCGGAGACTTTATAGCCGCCCTGGCCGAACTTTCCGCCGGCATGCAGCTCGGTGAGCACCATTTCGACGCCGGTTTTGCCGTATTCTTTATGGATTTTGACAGGTATGCCGCGCCCGTTATCGGAAACGGATACGGAACCATCGGTGTGGATAGTGATTTCGATGTCGGTGCAGTAGCCGGCGAGGTGCTCATCGACGGAGTTGTCCACGATTTCGAAGACGCAGTGGTGGAGGGCGGCGCCGTTGGTGGGGTCGCCGATATACATGCCGGGGCGCTTGCGGACGGCTTCGAGGCCCTCCAGCTTACCGAGGGAATCGACATCGTAGGAGTTGGCGGCGACGTGGGAGGCGGGGGTGTTTTCGGCAGACATGGATGTAATAGGGAGAGGGTAAGGGTTGGGCGTGGGGTGGCGAGGTTTTTTTCGTCGGGATGAGACCTGGGGCGTGGCGGGGGCGTGGGTGGCCTTGTTTTGGCGCTGGCGGCGGCTTTGACTGCGGAGGGAGGGTTGAGGGTGGTTTTGGTCGTTGGGCGGGCGAGAAGTGGGTTTCGAGAAATGGAGTGTAGGGGTGGCCGGAGTTGCTGAAAAAGGCCCCTGGGCAGGGGGGGCTGTTGAGTGGGTTGCGGAGGGGGTTGGCTGGAGAGTCAATTGAGTAAGGACTCTACCAGAAACGGCTTCCGTTGGCCAGACCTCGCATCACTCCAGTTGCTCCAGAACCAAAAGTTTTACTAAGCGTTGTGGCTCAACGATTTAGGTGGTAGGGGAAAATGGTGACGATTTTTGGGCCTAAAGATGCCCCGGAACGGGCATTTTGGTGCGGCTGAGAGCGCTTGCCACTCGGTTGGCAGGGTGCGGGGGTGCGGGTTGGGCTTGAACCGGGGCGCCGATTTCGGCATCAAGATAATGGTGGGGTTGTGCTACGCCGAGATTTCACTGGAGAACCCGAAGCGGGCCGACCTGGCACCGCTGGTGGCGACCGCTTTGGCGGACACCGGGTCGCTTTTCCTCTGCATCCCGGAAGCGGTGCAGATCCAGCTACAACTGGAAGCGACTTCGCAGAAGACCGTGACAACGGCCGATGGGGAAACGGACGCTCGGTGACTACGTCGGGCCGCTGAGGGTGCGTTTTGAAAATCGGGAATGCTACGTCGGTGCGGTAGTCTTGGGCGACGAGGTGCTGCTCGGCGTGGTGCCGATGGAAGACATGGACGTGATCGTTTCCCCGCCGCTGCGCCGGGTCATCGTCAACCCCCTGCATCCAAACTTCGCCGAAGGCCCCGCCAAGGGCCACCAAGTCGCCGGGTGAGCCGCGACGAGCCTGGTGGAGCGCGTCCCCGCGCAAGAAGCTGCTGGAAACTGCCCTCCGGCCGGCTTACTCCAGGGCGGGGAGGTCTTGGCGGGGGCGGGAGAGTTCGGGGTCTGGGGGGACGGTGGAGAGGCCTTCGAGGATGGTCGAGACGTGCTCGATGACCTTGAGGAGGGAGTCTTGGTGGAGGGTTTTCATGCCGGTGGCCATGGCGATGGCTTTGAGGTCGGCGGTGGTGGAGGCGCTGTTGATGGCTTTGGTGAGGTGCTCGTTGTTACGCATCAGTTCGTGGATGCCGACGCGTCCTTTCATGCCCTTGCCGCCGCACTTATTGCAGCCGGGGCCGGCGCGGTAGATGGGGCCGACTGTCCACTCCGGCCAGGCTCGCAGCATGATGTCGAGTTCGTTGCCTTCCGGCACGTATTCTTCGCGGCAGCTTTTGCAGAGGCGGCGCCCGAGGCGCTGGGCGCAGACCACGAGGAGGGAGGAGGAGATCATGAAGGGCTCGATGTCCATGTCGGTGAGCCGGGCGATGGTGGAGGGGGCGTCGTTGGTGTGCAGGGTGGAGAGCAGGAGGTGGCCGGTGAGGGCGGCTTCGACGGCGATGTTGGCGGTCTCGATGTCACGGATTTCTCCGACGAGGATGACGTCGGGGTCCATGCGGAGGTAGGCGCGGAGGGCGCGGGCGAAGTTCAGGCCGATGGTCTTGTTCATCTGCATCTGGTTGATGCCGGGGATGGTGTATTCAATCGGGTCTTCGGCGGTCTGGACGTTGATGTCGGGCGTGGCGACCTCGCGCAGGGCGGAGAAGAGCGTCATGGACTTACCGGAGCCGGTCGGCCCGCAGTGCAGGATCATGCCGTAGGGCTGGCGGATACACTCCCGGTAGGCGCTGAGGTTGGCTTGCGAGAAGCCGAGGGCGGTGATGGGCAGGGCCGACTTGGACTTATCGAGGATCCGCATGACGACTTTTTCGCCAAAGTTCATGGGGCCGGTGGCCACGCGGAGGTCGATGTCGATATTGCGCTTGGTGAACTTCTTGAAGACGATGCGCCCGTCCTGGGGCATCCGCTTTTCGGCGATGTCGAGGTCGGCCATGACCTTCAGACGGGCCACCAGCGGGCCGGAAACGGCCCTGGGCAGGCGCAGTTTTTCAGCGAGGACGCCGTCGATGCGGTAGCGCACCAGGAGGTCGTTTTCCATCGGCTCGACGTGGATGTCTGAGGCGCCTTGAATGTAGGCATCCTCGACGATGCGGTTGGCCAGGGCGATGATCGGGGCAGAGTCCTCGTCGTCGCCAGCGGTGGAGGCGGCGTGATCGTCGGTCGATGGTGTCTCATACTCCATGCCGATCACGTCAGAGATCTGGCTGAGCTCGGTGCCGGTCTGGGCGGCGGTGGCGGTGGCCTCAGCGGCCTCACTGCGGCAGTATTTTTTCAGCAGCTCCTCGATCAGGGAGGCGGGGGCCACACAGACATCGTCGACGGAGAGCTCGGTGGCCTGTTGAAAGGCCTCGCGAGACTGGTAGTCGTAGGGGTTGACCATCACGGCGGCGATGGAGGCCGGGGTGAGCTGCCGGGTGGGGAGGACGCCGGTGCGGCGGATAATTTTGTCGCCCACGATCTCGATCAGCTTTTCGTCGATTTGGATCTCGTCTTCGCTGGTAATGAGCGGCGCGTCGGTAAACTTCGAGATAAAGACCGCCATGCGGTGGTCGGACATTTCGAAGTTAGGGTCCACGGCCCGCTGGATCAGCGGGGCGGTGTATTCGGCCAGTTCCGCCAGCAGGGCCAGGTCCTCGCGCCGAAACTCCGGCGAGGGGGCGTCGGGCTCTTTATTGAGTAGCTGGATCGCGCCGATGCACTTTGAGCCGATCAGCGGCACCGTGAGCATCGAGGTGACCTCAAAGCCGGTGTCTTTGAAAAGGTCGAACATCGGGCGGGTCTGCTCCTTGGAGCGGGAGAAGAAGGCCGGCTCGGACCGCTCTATGACCTTGCCGACGATGCCAGTGCCCAGCGGCAGCCGCAGCTCCAGGAGCTTCTGGCGCTTCTCGATAAACTCCTGCTGGCGGGTCGGGTTATTGCGATACAGCGTGGGGGAGTAGTAGATATGCTTGAAGCGGATTTCCTTACCCTGCACGAGGTAGAAGGTGATGGACTGGGCCTGGAGCATCTCGACGATGCGGCTGGAGGTCAGCTCGATCAGTGACTCGATGTCTTCCGGGCGGGTTTCCTTTTGCGAGATAACTTTGAGCAACAGAGCCCGCCGCAGCGGGGCCGATAAGGTAGTGCGGGTAGCCATGATGAGAAGAACTGTTAGCGTCTTCTAAGCCATCCCGCCGCCCTTGGCGAGCAAAACGGACGACAGGGCTTGCAGGGCCGCGAGGGTGCCAGGCGGTGAGGCAGGCGACTCCTGCTGCGCGAGGGGCGAGTAGGCCAAAAGGGGGGCAAATAAGAACAATTTAAAAGATCTGAAAAAGCACTTTGTTAACCTTTCATATCATCCAGGCTGTTTCGACTGGGAAACGAGGTTTTGCAGGTCTCGGTCTATGAAACGAGCCCCTCTCTTGTGCATTCAGAGGTTGAAAAGGCTACCACGGTTTGCAATCATTCGACTAATTCCCTCTAGGTTCGGATAAACCGAGTAGTCATTTATATATAGCATATTAAGCTCATCCAGAATTTTAGGCTTGGCTGCCTTTGGAATGTATATTGCTTCAAGATGCTGCTTGGCAATTATAGATGAATCAAATATTAGGCTTCCTGTGCCCGCAATCGTAAAACATCCTCGTTGGTGGAGCTTGTTTTTGTTTGTGAAAGTTCCGACGTAGGCGAAATGATCCTCGACGTTCTCGTTGGTCAAACAACAGTCGGGGAAGCGCATGCGGAGCAACTTTTCGATGTAGCAAAGATCCCAACCATAGGCTAGAAGAGACCTCGCCAAGATGTGAATTTCATGGATTTGCGGCTGTTGATAGTTGACAATCGTGCTATTGTAGGTCCACGGGTCGAGCATATAGACTACGGCGTCATGATCGCTGTCGCTACAACACGATCGGCTGTTTTGACATGCAAAATACAAGGCGGTCAAAGGACTTACCGTCCAATCCAACAGTCTAGTCGGGATGCCATGATGCTGCATGTCGCCCAAAACCATGTCGCACTCGTAGATGAAGTCATAATTCAAGTTGTGTTCTTTAGCATATTGCTTAAAGTCTAGCAAGACTTCTTTCTCTTTAATTTGTTTTAGGCTGTTTTTGTGTCTGAAAATAGAAGGTTCTAGCTTATATGAACTGTTTGAAAGTCCTCTGAACATAAAATGCTTCTTGGCAGCCTTGTTGTTTTTCTTGTATATATTAAACACAATGGCGATGTATTCTGCGACTGAATTAGCTGTATACGTGATCATGTTGGTAGGTAGTTAAAGAGTTACCATTAGTCGCAATCAGGTTCTCCAAAATAGCCAAGGTAAGGTGCATGAGAAATCGATTATTTATTGTTAACCGGGGTGCGATCGGGAAACAGACCGCAGGAGGGTCTTTGCGATGATGGAATTCTTGTACCAGTCGCGGTTTACGGTAGTCAAAAGTGTTTCTCCCCCTTTTTTAAGTGAGGTTTCGGCAGTTACTTTAATGGAGGCTTCATTGGCTTCGTGTCCGGCAGTCGGTCGCTTTAGCGGAGGGGGCGTGGGGGGAGGTTGGCGGCGTGGCAGGCGGCTTGGAGCATGAGGTGGGCGGGGGTGGGGGCGCCGGTCCAGATTTCGAGGGCGCGTTGGCCTTGCCAGACGAGCATGGCGAGGCCGTCGGCGTAGCGGGCTCCGGCCTGGCGGGCGGCCTGGGCGAGGGCGTTCTCGGTGCCGTAGGTCATGTCGTAGAGGGCG
>DAIQNO010000112.1:0-7487 GCA_036788355.1 Opitutales bacterium
TACCCCGGCGGCGACAACACGGATATCGGCACCCTGACCCTCGGCAGTTCGACCATCAATACCGAAGTCATTTTCAACACCGATGGCATCCTTCGCCTTGACATCGGTGCCGCAGGCAACTCGGACCGAGTCGCGATCTTTGGTGATATCGACTTCACACTCGGCGGCACATTGGATCTCCTTGCGCTGGCGGGAGCTTGGGATGGCAGCACCTATACCATCGCAACCTACACCGGCTCTCGGACTGGAACCTTTGCCTCCATCAATGGCCTTGATGCCGGTTACTTGATCGATTACGGCACCGGCATCAACAGTGCGATCACCCTGCAGGTCATTCCCGAGCCCTCGACCTACGCGATGCTCGTGGGCGGCGCGGCACTGCTGGTCTTGCTGCGCCGCAGGAAGGCCTGAGGTCGCAGAGTGCTCTTCATCCTTAGGAATACGGTCAGCATAAAGTCACCGCCGCCGGCCAATCCCTGTAGCACTCTTGTGGAAAGGCAGAGATCGCGTAAATTTGGAGTCTCTCTCCTCAGCCTGAGGCTCTGGCTCTTCATGCTGGCCCTCACACTTCCACCCGCACCCGGCGTGTCGGCGGAACAGCCTGTCGCATCCGCGTTTGGCAACTCGGAAAAAAAGGAATCCTCGCTCATCGGCATTTTCTACGATCTGAAGCAGAACCAGCAACGCGTCCAACTGGCCGGGAGCGGAAAAAGTTACGCGGAGACTCTGGATCGATTCTTTGCCACGGGGCTGGATGAGGCGGTTCTGAACAACTATTTCCGTGCCACCCGCGCACTCTATGCGGATCGGATCTGGATGCCGAGAATGAGTGCGGACGAAGCTCCCCGTGCCTTTGGCGTCGGAGATGTCGTCGCGCCCAGCCGTTGGATCGCGCAATACAAGGGACAAATTTCAGCGCCCGCCGCCGGCACCTATCGGTTTCTGGGAAGATCGGACGATGTTCTGGTCGTGGCCCTGGGAGGAAAGGTCGTGCTCAACGCCAATCATCCCGGCACAAAAATGCCAATGACCGCCTGGACGCCGAAAGAGTCTCCACCCAAGATGACAGGTGGGATCGTGGCGGGAGATTGGTTCACCGTGGGGCAGGACGAAATTCTCGATCTCGACGTGGTGGTGGGCGAGAACCCGGGAGGCAGTTTTCTGGCACACCTCTATATTCAACAAAGGGTAACGCCCCACGATCCAACATCAGCGGAAGGCATCGGCCCCTTCCGTCTTAGCGAAGAACCCACCCCCGGCATAAAAAACATCCAGGACGTTCCGGCCTGGAAAGCCATCCAATAAACCTCGCCACCTTCCTCTTTGCTGCCACCACCATCCTCCTGGCAGTGCAACCGTGGGGCAGGTCTCCGACCTGCCGGTTCCCGGAGTCTCCTATTCCGGGATTCAGAAAAGCCTGCCTTCAGTGAAGTCAGCAACCGTCAGGCCGGAGGCCCGACCCACGATCCCAAGCGGTTCTCCTCCGCGCTGGATACTTTGCTGCGTTCGCGATAGACATTGAGGATGAGCGAAACCGGAAACCGTCCCAGCATGCAGGATATTGCCGACCAGATCGGCGTCTCGCGCATGACCGTTTCCTACGCCCTGCGAAACGATCCGCGCATTCCTGCCAGCACACGCGAACGCGTTCATGAGGCCGCTCACAAGCTCGGTTACCGGGTCAATCCGCTTGTCGCCGCCCTCATGGCCCAGCGAAAAAACGGCCAGGCCGAAACGGGTCATGGCACCCTCGCCGTGCTCATGACCGGCCGCAAAGTCACGCCGGCGGAGGTGGATCATTTTCTTCCGGGACTTCGCCAGAGAGCCAATGAGCGCGGCTATCAGATCGAACCTCTTTTCTTGGATGAAAAGGGAATGACCGGACGGCGGCTGACCAAAATACTGCGCACCCGCCAGATTTATGGAGTGGTCATCCCCCGCCTGGGCAGGCCACTGGCCCTCGATTTGGATTGGCACCATTTCGCGGTGGTGACGCAGGGCTACACGCTCAGGGAACCGAATTTTCACCGGGTCGTGGCCGACCTCTACCATGGAGCTCTCCTCGCGGTGCAGGAACTTCTCGTCAAGGGCTATCAACGCATCGGTCTGGTGGTGGCTCAAATCGCATCGGAAAACACCCATCATCTTTGGCTGGCGGCCTACCAATTGGCCCAGCGTTCCATGCCCGCCCGCCAACGCCTGCCTGCTTTGCTGCTGGAAGAAAACGGCTGGGAAACCGCGTTCCTGCGCTGGGGGGAGAAAAATCAACCCGACGTCGTCCTCATCAACCACAGCAAATTAGTGGATTCGCTTGCCAACTTGAACGTGCGCGTGCCAAAAGACATGGGGCTTGCGTTTCTGGATCGCAAAGAAACCGCCTTGCATCGTGGCATGGAAACGACAGGCGTGGATCAGCAATGGGAAGCGGTGGGTGCTGCCTTGGTGGATGTGGTCGTCGCCCGCATGCACGCCAACGAACGCGGGGTGCCTCCCATCCCCCGCACCATTCTCATCCCGCCGGTTTGGAACCAGGGAAAAACCGCAACGGGACGCTGAGCGTCCGGCCATGACAGAGGGTGGCCCTCCATGCTCCTCCGACACCCACTTCGGACGGCGGAGTGAGGGAGAACAGAAGAAAAAATCACCAGCGGTAACTCAACATATCCTTGCATATAGTGTAATGTTTTGTAGAGTTTTGCCATGCAGCCCATGCGCCAACTCGATCAAACGCTCCGTTCCCTGACCGACCGCGATCATTGTGTTTTTGCGGCCTCCGATTTGGCGGCGGCGGTGCCGAAGTGCAGGCAACTGGCGGTGTTGCTTACGCGGGCGGCGAAGGCTGGCTTGCTGCGCCGGGTCTGCAAAGGCATCTATTTCTATCCTGTGGCAGATTATCAGGCGGGCAATCTCCTGTTTCATGCAGCGGCCAGGCTGAGGGCGGATGCGTTCAACTATCTGAGTCTGGAGACGGTGCTGAGCGACGCGGGCGTCATCTCGCAAGTCCCCATGAACTGGATCTGCCTCATGTCCTCCGGACGCAGTCATGTGGTGAAGTGCGGCGACTATGGCCACATCGAGTTTGTGCATACGGCACAGAGCCCGGACGAAGTGGCTGGGGAATTGGTTTACGATCCCGACCGCCACCTCTGGAGGGCTTCGGTGCGGCAGGCGCTTCGTGACATGAAGGCCACGCGCCGCAGCATGGAACTGGCGGACGAGGAGGTGCTGCTTGAGTTTGTTTGACCAACTTGTCGATGAGGCGCTGCGCTCCAGCGCCGACCTCGCCACCCTGCGCCCCGTGGTGGAGAAAGAACTGTTGCATCACGACATCTTCCGGGAAATGAGCGGCGCCGGTCTGCTTGCGGGCCTCACGTTCATTGGCGGCACTTGCCTGCGGGCCTGTTATGGCTCGCAGCGACTCAGCGAGGACCTCGACTTCACGGGAGGCACCGGTTTCAAAAAGAGCGACCTCGCCGATTTGTCCCGCGTGCTGACCGATCGGCTGCAAATTCGTTACAACCTGCCTGTGCGGGTCAGCGAGCCGCAGAAAACCGGCGGAAGAGTCTCCACCTGGAAACTTATCATCGAGACGCGCCCCGATCGACGCCACCTGCCCGCGCAACGCATCCATGTGGACATCTGCGCCATCCCCAGCCACGACCCGCGCCCGATGATGCTGCGCAACCTGCACGGGATCGACCTCGGCACTTCCGGGCTCATCCTCCAAGCGCAGAGCCGAGAAGAAATCCTCGCCGACAAGGTCATCGCCCTCGCCTTCCGCGAGAACCGCTTGAAGAACCGCGATCTGTGGGACATCGCCTGGCTGGTGCAACAGGGCGTGACACTCCCCGCCGCGCTGATCCCCACGAAGATTGCCGATCACCAGCGCGATCGGACAGAGTTCACCACACGACTTAGTGATCGAATCGAAAACCTGAAAACCGACCCTGCCGCCCGGGATGATTTCCTGAAGGAAATTCGGCGGTTTCTTCCCGCAAGCACCATCCGCGATACCCTCGCCCAGCCCGGCTGGTGGAACTACCTAACCGCGACGCTTGAAGAGCAAGCCCGCTTGGCGCGGGCTTATTTGTGAGGGCGGAACGCCGCCCCACAGAACCCCACCCATCCCTGGCTAACTCCCCAAGGAACACGAAATGAAAAAGCCATTGTCGTCGCTTCCTCGTACACCCTCCCGGCCATGACAGAGCGTGGCCCTCCAGGCTCCTCCGACACCCGCCTCGGGGCGGAGGATTGAATCGGGCGGTATGAGGGTGGGCAGGATGGGCTCGCCCACGTCGTAACATGGATAAGTCTGAGTCTGCTGCCTTCAGCAGGCTTGCTTCAACGTAGTGGCGACATCCCGGCACTGGGTCAGGAGCAGGCCGATATCGACGCTGTAGCAGAGGTAATGCACGCCCATTTCGCGATAACGGCGGGCGGTTTCCACCGACTCGACAAAGGTGCCGACGGGGATGTTTTTCCGGGCGCATTGGTGGACGACATCACGCAGGGCATCGACCACTTCGGGGCGCTCCACCTGGCCGGTGAAGCCGAGGGACTGGGAGAGGTCATAGACGCCCAGGAAGACCGCATCGATGCCGGGGACGTCGAGGATGGCGGGCAGGTTGGCGAGGCCTTCGCGTCCTTCGACCTGGGCGATGACGGTGATGTCGTTGGCGGAGCGGAAGTAATCGCTTTTTTCCATGGCACTGTGGTCGGCGGCGCGGACGTAGCGGCAGACCCCGCGTGAGCCCGCCGGGGCGAAGCGTGCGGCGCGGGCGGCGGCTTCGGCCTCTTGCGGGGTGGAGATGTGGGGGATCTGCACAGCGGCGGCACCCAGGTCGAGGGCGCGTCCGATCTGGTCGTTGCGCAGGGTGCGGACCACAGGGAACATGCCGGAGCGCTCGGCGGCGCGGATGAGGTTGCCGAGGTTGACAATGTCATTGGGGCCATGTTCGAGGTCGAGGATGATGAAATCCATGCCGCCGTGGCCCATGGCTTCCACCATATTGGGGTCGGAGGTTTTGCTGAAGGGGCCGAGCAGGGCCTGCTCGCGGAGGCGGGTGTGCAGAGTGGTTTTCATGTGTTGATAGCGGCAATCTCTATTTCGGCCCAGATGATATTGCCGGGGGCGGTGGGGGCGAGGATTTCGACGATGTTGACGCCCGGCAGGCAGAGGTCGGGGGTGAGGGGGAGTTCGAGGACGGCGCGGGTTGCTTTGGGTAGAGCTTTGTCCGATGGCGGGGGCTGTGGGGTGGTGGCTGGAAGCGGGCGGGAGTTGATCCAGATCTGCACGTTTTCCTCAAAGTGGGCATCGAGTCCGACGCGCAGGATGAGCCCGGCCTTTTCCGGGGCGGGCCCGAGGGGGATGCGCAGGGTGAGGGCATCGCGGTAGCGCCCCATGTCGAAGGAGCCATCCGGGCGGGTCAGGGCAACGGGAAGCAAGCAGGGAATGGCCATGCCGGGGCCGGGCACTTGGTGGTAGCTAACGGCGTGGCGTCGGGGGTGATCCCGCAGCGCGTCCGCGTTGCCCGCATGGTCGAGCAGGTCATTGAGGATGCCTGGGAGGCGGTCTTTCACTTTGTCGGCCTCATTCACACGGTAGCATTCGTTGAAAAGATAAACGCCGTCGGCCCCTTCGTGGAGAGCGGCAGCAGCGGAGCCGAACAACAGGCGGTAGTCGTGGACTTTGGCCAGTCGATGTCCGCCATCGGGCCACGCGTGCATGGAGGCGTCGGCTTGGGCTATGAATTCTACGCTCTCGCCAAACACGTGGCGCCAGCCGGGAAGGTCGAACTCGAAGCAGCTTTGTTCAAGAAAAGGGGCGAGGACGATGCGGTCAACCAGTTTTTCTTTTGCCCAGGTGAAGACATCATAGCCCAGCGCCCATGCACTCTGGAGATGGGTGGGGAGGCGGACGGCGAGCCGGACCGGGTGGCCGAGCCGGGCGGCGGCGGCATCGGTCAGGGCACGGGAGTCGCGCATGAAACGATTGAGGATCTCGCGTCCAGCGGCTTCGCCGCCGGGTTGGAAGTGATAGGCCCAGCGCATCCAGTCCAGTTCCAGTCCGGTCATGTCATAGCGTTCGGTCAGTTCGCGGACGAGTGCCAAGTGGTGATCGTAAACTTCGGGCTTTGCGTAGTCGAACGCGGACTCGAACCAGCCCTCGTCACGATGCCGGGCGCGGTGGAGGTCGGGCCGTTCTTTCCACAAGGTGCAGTGCCAGAAGGCTTCGGGGTCAGGATTGTGATGGCAGTCGTTCATCCGCATGGAGAGCCAGCCTTCGAGACCGTGATGGCGGCAGCGGTCGAGCCAGATGGCCGGGTGATCGAGTCCGCGCTCTTTCAGGAGCCAGAGATTGTGAACCCACCAGCGACCCCGTTTACCCGGGACAAAGGCGCGATCTTCCGGACGGATGAATTGGAACGGGGGCTGGTCGTCGGGCCCGTCGGGATCGTAGCCGTGCCAGAGGGGTTCCCAGACGTGGCTGTCGAAGAGGGCGCGCTGGACGTTGGCGCAGAAGACCACGCCGCGCACGCTGCCGCCCGCCGCATAAGTATCCACGAGGGAGTGCAAGCCTTCCAAAGACATCTCCTCATGGGAGCGGTAGTCATAGAAGCTGGCGTTGTCTTCGTTGATGTGGAGTTTACCGGGTTTTCCCGGACTTTGAAAAACACCTTCGTCATGAGCCATCGTTAGATGTATTTCGGCAAAAGATGTAAAAAGGCAAGGTAATATTACAACTTTGTAAAGAACTTAAGTTTACGAGCTAAGCTCGTCGGTGACTATGCGGAAGAAAAAAAACTTGCAAAATAAAATGAGACCGGTAATTACAATGTTGTAATTACCGATGCTTCTTGAGCTGTTCATCAAGCTAAAACATTGACTTTGTAGCTACTTATAACATCGCACTTAAATTGAAAAAATGTGATCTCAGTTCTATCGGTTTTAAGTTAAATCGCGCGAATCATGGTTTTGCGCTGGTGCTCGTCCTATCTCTGCTGGCCTTGGTTACGATTCTGGTTCTGGCCCTTTTCCAGCTCGCTCGTAACGATGTCGCCTCCGCAGTGGCCTACGAACGTGGTACTTCCACCCGGCTACTGGCGGAGACGGCCCTGAACCTAGTCATTGGCCAAATTCAGGATGCTACCCAGCGGCCTGGCGAGGCTTGGGCCTCCCAGCCCGGTCTCATCCGCACCTTTGACACTTCAGGCAATGCCGCCCGCGCTTACAAACTCTATTCCGCCCCCCTGATGCGGTTGGATGGCGTATTCGATCCGGCAGCTGGCGACGATCTTCCGTCCTCCGCCGCCGCTTGGAATGCGGACCCTAACCTCTGGGTGGACTTGAACGAGCCCATCCAAACCACCCGCACCGACGCTTCCGGTAGTGCCATCCATTCCTTTGTGTATCCCATCGTAAATCCCAAAGCCAAGGATGAGGTGGAGGGCTTTGATTACGATGCGGCTTGGAGCAGCGACACCGAT
>DAIQNO010000113.1:0-7460 GCA_036788355.1 Opitutales bacterium
ATGAGACCGTTGAATCCCCTCGAAAGTAAAGTCCAAGGATGGCAAAGTGCGCCGTCGGGTTATACTTTAACAGAAAAGTATAAGGCCAAGTTGTCGGCCTTTTCATTCCCCCCCTGGGGGTTCCCCACTTTTCACGCCTATCGGACCCCTACCCCTTAAACCCTTCCCAGATCGATCATGAAGCTACCCCACCTCCAAGCAATCTTTGCGAGTTTCCTCGCGACTTTTATCAGCCTTCAGGCCGCCGAGTTTTACGTCAGTTCCGGAGGCGATGACGCCGCTGCGGGCACTGCGGAGGCGCCGTTTCGCACGCTTCAACGGGCAGCGGAGGCTATGCAGCCGGGCGATGTCTGTCTGGTGGCACCGGGCACTTACCGAGAGACGGTCACCCCGCCTACTTCAGGCACAGCGGACGCGCCGATCGTCTTTCGAGCCGCGCCGGGGGAACGAGCCCCTGTCGTTTCCGGCCTGGAGGTGCTGTCGGGGGACTGGGCGATCCATGAAGGTGCCATCTACAAGCTAGAGAACGTGCCCCACGATCTTGGACGCGGGTATAATCAGATTTTCGTCGATGGCGAACCGCTGACGCTGGCGCGGTTTCCCAAGAACCGCAACCTGATGCGTGCGGAGACGGTGAAGGCACCACTCTTGGGGGTAGCTCCCGACGGCGAAAGTGCGGCGGTCTTCGACCCCGAGCATCTGGCCCGCGACCTGAACGGTGCCACCTTGTCGTTTAACTTGCACTGCGGGGTCAGCACCAGCATGCAGGTGGTCGGGGGAGACGGTAAGGGGCACCTAGACCTCGCCCCGGATATGTGGCTGCCGTATTATGCGGCGGGTCGCGAGGTGCCCTACTATATCGACGACCACCTGTCGCTGCTGACGGAGCCGGGGGAATACTTTTTCGATCGGGCCACCCGCACGCTCTACCTTCACCTGCCAGAAGATGCCGACCCTCGTGAGCATCGTATCGAAATGAAGGCCCGAGCGCTGGGTTGGGATCTGACCGCTCGCAGGCACATCGATATTGAGGGTATCGACCTCTTTGCCACCACCCTAACCACCCACGCGCCGTTCGACATGGCTGACGAAGCCAGCCAGACTTCCCTTGCCAGCCACATCCGCATCCGTGGCATCCGCGCCCTCTATCCGAGCTGGTTTACCCGCTGCGAGCGCAACATCCCTGGGCAAGACATCTGGCTACCCTCAGTCTTCCTCGGCGGCCTCAAACTGATTGGCGACCATCTTGAACTGCACGACAGTGAGGTCGCCCACTCCTCGGGCTCGTTGGTGGTCTGCCTCGGGACGCACAACAAGATCATCAACAACCACCTGCACCACCAGAATTACAACGGATGGGGTGCGCACGGTGCCATCACTTTTGGCCGCGCCTTGCCGCCCGGCCCGACGAAGGACTACTCACGTCGAGAACTTCCCTTCACTGGCTACGGCAATGAAGCTGCCTACAACACCATCCACGACTGCGGACGCAGTGCCATCGAAATTAACGGCAACCGCGCCGGCCGCATTCACCACAACGAAGCCTTTAACTGCATGCAGAATAGCGGTGATGGCGGCATCTTCTACGGCTGGCGCGAGGACATGCTCGGGTTAGAGATGGATCACAACTATATCCACTCCAATAACCTAGAGTCCTGGATCAACATCGGCATCTACCTCGACGGTCTTTACAACGTGCAGATCCACCACAACATCATCGTCGATGTTGAAATTGGCATGTCGCTCAACATGTATTGGGGCGGGCAGCGATGGGTTTATAACAACACCATTCTGTCAAAGAAATACGCCATTGACTATGCTTACTGGGGGATTAAGGAGGAGTGGCACGATACCTACATCGTCAACAACATCTTCGGTTCCCCGACGCTCGAAGAGCTGGAACGGGCCACGGAGTATTCCCATAACCTGATGACCGGCACCGACCCAGGCTTTATCGACTGGGAGGGCCGTAACTTTGCGCTGCGGACAGGGGCTCGCGCCATCGACCAGGGTAAGGTCGCCCCGCCTTACACGGACGGCTTTGCGGGTGCCGCGCCGGATCTTGGGGCGATCGAGTTCGGTGCTGAGGCGTGGGAGGTAGGCAGCACGTTGGTCGGACGTAAAACAATGGGCGGCCTGCCTCCTGAAGCCCCCGTCCTGCGCGATGCGGCTTTCGAGGCCTCGGTGTTGGCTTCCTCACAGGATGTTTCCGGGCATGAGCCTTGGAAGATGCTTAATGGTATCCACACCACCAACTCGGATCGTTGGGTGGCCGGGGCCATGCTGCCGCAGTCGGTCACGATCGACCTTGGGGCCGATACTACCATTCACTCGATCCGCCTCCGACCACACGATGATACTCCGTTTTCTTTTGAGGTAATCGGGCGTCCCTCTGGGAAGAGCGGCTACAGTGACTGGTTGGTTGTTAAGGCCGATCATGCCAGCTCCGCTCCGTTCGAGCGCAGGCTGGCCGCGCCGCTGGCCCGTTACGTGACCCTGACCATTACCGATGGGCCTGCCGGGAGGCCGATTTCCCTCCGTGCCTTCGAGGTGCTCACCGAAGATCCTAAGGAGGTGCCGACCTACCCACCAGCGACCATCATCGGGGAGGCTGACGCGGCACTACTCGTGGAATGGACGTTGCTGAATGCCAACCCAGCCCCAACCCAGCTCGCGGAGGGGATTTTGGCGCAGCCGCTACTCGGCGGCTATGGGGCGATCACCAACGCTCGATCCGACGGCTGGGCAATCAACGGACTGAGTGTCGGCCGACGGGCGGAGCCGACGGTGAATAACGGAAAGTTCCAAAGCATCCGGTTGGCATCAGTCGCTGGCAAGCCATTGCGGCTGGGGCGGCTCGAGTTCGAGGCTATCAGTGGGAATACGGCAGGCACCATGGTCTCGGTCTTCGCCTACCCCGACGGCGGTGAGCCGGTGCTGGTGCTCGATGGATGGACGCTAGAGACGGATAAGTTCTGGAAGATGCACGCTGACCTTTCGGCCCTGCCGGAAGCTCAAGATGTGGAGTTTCGGATCGTTTTCCACGGCCAGGATACCGGTCGAGGCCATGCGACCATCAGAAATGTTCAAGTCTATGCGGTCAGCCGTTGAGCCAGGTCTGGAAAACGCTCTTTCAATCGAAATGCTAGCGGACGGGCTCGCTAGCGGGCGCATTGGCTTGCTGGCGGGCGAGGTCGTTGCTGAGGGTGATGCTGCGTTGGGTCGTCGGCATCGTAAAGAGGGTTGGTGGCACTGGGGGTTCCCACTGGAAAGTGTCGATGGTGATTTGGCCGAAGGGGCGATCGGTGAGGCGGATGTCGATGACAACGGGGCTCCAGCGCCCGCCGATGTTCTGCCACTCGGAGAAGTGCCAGGATCTTTCCACTACGGAGCCGCTGTAGATTTCTTTCCACCGGGCCACTTGCAGGAGGTAACCGCGCGAGGTGAAGGTCAGGTCCACGTAGCGCCCATCGGCGCGGTGCCCGCGCACCACCACGGAAGCCGGGTCACTGCGGGGGACGATGCCGCGGTAGGTGTAGCGGACGAAGCCGCCTGCCCAGTCCAGCGGGAAAATGAGCCGACTCCCGTCGATGAACGCCTCAGTAAGCCCAGGGGTCATCGGGCGGTATTGTGGACGCTGCCATTCCGGGTTGAATTGCCAAGCGGTGGTGCCGTCGAAGCCTCGGGACTGGTTTTTGATGCCAAAGGTGAGAACCTCGGTTTCTTGCTCGTGCAGGCGACCGTCAGAGCTGGCGGTAATGACGATCTGCCGCGTTTCACGTCCGAGCTTGCGAGTTCCGGTGATTTGGGCGAGGCGCGGCCGGGGGTCACTGCCGGTGGGCGGTGTGGTGGCCCGACGGTAGTAGTCGAGCACCGTGAGGGCGTGGGGGTCATCGGCGCCGGGGACGGGCTCCCGGAGGCTCTCGAAAAGGTCGGCCTGCGTCTGGGCCGCAAGAGGAGCCTCAACGGACAGGAGCATCAGCGCGATGGCGAGCATCGCAATCTTCAGGGTGCCGGAAAAGAACCCCGGAAGGGCACTAAGAAAAAGCGGGGCGGCTCTCATGGGAGTTTTGGCTATCCGGCGTGGTGCGTGGGAGCAATCCCAAAGCTCGGCGGTAGGGTGAAGTCGGTAGCTTCGGCCAGCCACTGCGCGAGGCTGGCGACCAGTACCTCCGCCTCCAATTCGGCGGGCGGCAGGATGCGGATGGGCTGGCGGAGACAGTGGCCCGCCGCTTGGGCCAGGGGGCCATCGAGGTTGCCGAGCCAGTCGGTGTCGATCCCGTAGCCTTCTCGCTTCGCCAGCCAATATAGCGACTTGAGCAACACGGTGGCCGGGCGTTGACCGGCGCAAAACGCCCCCAGGACGGCTTCTGCGTGGGTGAACCAGGCGTCATCTGCGGTGAGGAAAGGGCCGTTGGCCGTCCAGAAAGCAGCCCACTGGCAGGCGCGGTGAAAGACGGGGTAGACCCGGCTGATCTCGGTGCGGCGTTCCAGGGGCCGGTAGGCATCCAAGAAGCGGGGTGCGGCTGGGTTCTGGGCACCCCCACGTGCGGTGGGTCTCCCGAGGGCAATCTCGGCGGTGTCAAAAAGGTCCGGGTTGGCTCCGCTGGCTACTTTGGGAAGCCGCTTGAGAGCCCGCCGCCAGCCATGAGGGGTCAACAGGTCGAGAAGCACGCTGGATTCTCCGCGGGGGAGGATGCTCAGCACCAGCGCGGTGGTCAGCTCGGGCTCGTTTTCCATGATGATGCTTCGGGCCGAGAGGGTCTGAGCGGCCCTATGGCTACACCGTGAGTCTATCTCTACCAGAGGTGCCGCGAGTCAGTCGCTACCACAGATGCCCTGGGCGCGGCTTGAGCGGGAGGCGGTTGGTCCAGAAGAGCAGTAGCAACAGGCCGGTGCCCATCCCGCCAAGGTGAGCAAAATGGGCGATACCCTGCCAGGTGTTGGACAGGCCCAGGACGAGCTCGACGCCGCCGTAAATCAGCACCGCCCAGCGGGCCTGGATGGGAAAAGGGATGAAGAGGAAATAGAGCGGCTGGCGGGGGAACATCAGCCCGAAAGCCAGTAGCAGACCGAAAAGCCCTCCGGAGGCACCCACGGTGAGCCCCTCCGACACCACCACCTGCTGCACCAGGCCCGCCCCAACGATGCAGGCCACGTAATAGACGAAAAACCGCTTCGTGCCCCAGACGCGCTCAATCACCGAGCCGAACATGAAAACGCCGAACATGTTGAGCAGCAGGTGCGCGAGGCCACCGTGCAGCCAGCCGTAGGTGACTAGCTGCCAGAGTTGAAACTGGCTGGTCACCAGCACCCGGTCGATGAGGACTTGGGTCGGTTCCCCCCAGGAAAACAGGGCACCGTAGGCGATCAACCAAGGCTGAAATCCGACGAAAAATAGCCCGAACAGCGCGATATTGGAGATCAGCACCCATCGCGTCGCCGTTGGCAGGCGGTTGACCGATTGTGGTGGGGCGTATTGCGGCGAGGGCTCGTGCATGAGGGGGGGGATCGTGGGGCGGAGGGGCGTCCAGAGGGGCTTAGGTGGGAAACAACCGACTAGAGTAGCCGACCTTGCGGATGGGCTCCCGTTCCGTGGCAACTGACTGATCCGGCGGTGGGTTTAGCCAGCAGGGTCGGCCAATCGGAGGGTGTGGACGTGGATCGGTTGGCCGCAACGGACATCGTAGGTGCAGGCCGCCTCCACCGCGCCGCGGGCGATGGCCTCGGCAGTCTTAAGGCGCGGGTAGAGGGTGTGGAGGGCTCCGAGGGCGTAATCGCGGCCACTACCCTTGGCCCAGAATCGCTGAAAGGCGATGACGTGGCGGTAGCTGGTGAAGCCGAAAAGGCCCGCTTGGTGGGCGATCAGTCCGTCGAGCTGGCTGACCTCCACCGGTGAAGGGTCGGGGTCCGCCGGATTGAGGAAATAGTGCTCCTTGAGGATCAGGTGCAGCCGCATCAGGCAGCTGTAGAGGCTCGCCTCGTCGGAAAAGGTAAAAAGATCGGGGTAGTTGGCCAGCACGGAATCCAGGACATTATCGAAAGCACTCCATCCAACCAGTCCGAGAAAGCCGCCGGGAATCCGCCGGAGCTTTTCCGACGCGACCTTATGGGCGGCGTCGAGTCGGAGATCGCCAATCGTGGTGAGACTGTCGGCCGCAATCGCGACCCGACCTCCTTTATTGACCACCACAACGACCGACATCTATCACAGGGATACCGACCATGGCCGCGACGCGCAAGTCCCCGTGAGACTGGAGGCGTGGTTTTGCCGGGCCGAGGGTGAATCGGGCGATGGGATCGCCAAGTAAACTCCCAATTTCGGGAGCACCCTCCATTTCTGGGAGGGCCCTGTTTCTGGGAGGGCCCTACGACCTTTTAACGGGACCATTTTTCGCGTTGCCTCTCTGATGGCGCGGTGGAATCAATGGAGGTTTGCGGTCAATCGATATCTGCCTGCGCGGGTCATTGGGCCAAAAAAACCATCCTCCGATTGCGCTATCCTTTCCCCGATGGCTTCTTTCCGTTAACGATTTCTATGGATTCCCCTCACCCTGCTTTTTCCACCGAAACGGCCCTTCCGCCCGTAAACCTCAACCAGGCCGTTGAACTCTACCGCTGGATGCGACTTTCCCGCGACTTGGAAGAACGGGAGGAGAAAATTGTCGGGCGTGGGGATGCACAGTTTCAGATTTCCTCGGGTGGGCATGAAGCGATGGCAGCGTTAGCGATGCACCTTGGGCCGCAGGATTGGCTGCATTGCCACTACCGAGACCGGGCGTTGATGTTGGCGCGGGGCCTGACCCCGGAGGATTTTCTGGATCAGTTGGTGGCCAACGAGGCTTCCAGCTCGGGCGGACGGCAGCTCTGCGCGATGCACTCTGACCGGCGGTTACAGATTATGACGATGCCCGTGTCGGTGGCCAACAACCTGCTGCCGGCAGTTGGGGTTGCCGCCGAGGTGGTCAACCAGCCGTCCGCCCCGGTCGTTTATGCCTCGATCGGCGATGGTGGTTGCCAGCAGGGTGACTTTTACGAAGCGGTGGGCGAGGCGGTGCGGCGGCGGCTGCCGGTCATTTTCGTGGTGCAGGACAACCGCTACGCGCTGTCCACTTTGACGGCGGGAAACACCTTCTATTCCCTGCCGTCAGGGGATGCAGAGAGTTTTTTGGGATGCCAGCTCCACCAGTTAGACGGACGCGACCCGCTGGATTGTCTGGCGCGTTTTGGTCAGTTGGTTTCAGAAATGCGCCAGGATCGCCGTCCGCGGGTGGTAATCTTCAAGACTGAGCGGCTGAAGGATCATTCCAACGCCGACGACCATCGCGCTTATCGCTCAGATGATGACCTCGCCTTGCTGGCGGCGACCTCGGATCCGCTCCAGCTGATGCTGGGGGCCTTGGCGGAGTTGGGCGTGCCGTCGTCGGAAGTTGAGGCGATTAATGAGCGTTGCCGCCGGG
>DAIQNO010000114.1:0-7362 GCA_036788355.1 Opitutales bacterium
CGCCAGAGCCTCCGCGAGGGCATCTTGCAGGACGGCCCGGCGGGTGGTGTTCGAACGGGCCTCGAAGACGGCCCACAGGCGGCGACGCGGCCAGCGCGCCCGGATCGCCTCCAGCGTAGCCTGCACCGCCGTCGGGTGATGGCCAAAGTCCTCGATAATTGTCAGCGACGGGCTATCGAGGTGCACCTGCTGGCGACGCCGCACGCCGCGGAAACCCTCCGCCAGGGTCGGGTTCAAGGCGCAAAGCGGCTCGGCAGGCTTGAGGGCCAGGCCCGCCGCCAGGCAAGCCATCGCGGCGTTGCGGGCGTTAAAGAGGCCACCGTGGGCCCAGCGGATGGCCCCCCACAGGGCACCCTGCCAACGCAGTTGAAACGACGCCCCGCCGACGCCTTCCTGAAAGCTTACGATGCGGAGGTCGCAATGCTCACCGCGCCCCACCGTGTAGCACGTTGCCCAGGGCACCGGCAGCAGCTCCGCCAGGGCGGGGTCGTCGCCATTCCAGAGGATCACCCCGTTGCGCGGCACTAGCCGGATGACCTGCGTGAAAGCCCGCTGCACGTCGGCCAAGTCGCGAAAAATGTCCGCGTGATCGAACTCCAAGTTGTTCAAGACCAGGATTTTCGGGCGATAGTGGACAAACTTGCTGCGCTTATCGAAAAACGCGGTGTCATACTCGTCGCCCTCGACGACGATCGGGGCGGTTGCGCCGCCCATCGCGGCCCCGCTGGGGAGGTCGGTCGGCAGTCCGCCGATCAGCCAGCCGGGATCGACCCCCGAGCGTCGCAGCAGGTAGGCCGTCAAGCTGGCGGTGGTCGTCTTGCCGTGGGTTCCCGCCACCACCACGGCCGCTCGCCGCCCGATCATCTCCTCCCCGATCCACGCGGCCAGCGAAGTGAACGGCACGGCCCGCGTCTCCAGGAGCCACTCTACCTCCGGATTGCCGCGGCTCATCGCATTGCCCACCACCACCAAATCCGGTCGCCACGCCTCCAACCGAGCCGCATCAAAGCCCGAGAACACCGTCACGCCGGCTTCCGCCAGCTCGGTGCTCATCGGCGGGTAGATCGGGCCGTCGGAGCCCGCCACGGCTTCCCCCCGCGCCTGCAACAGGCATGCCGCATTGCCCATCGCGGTGCCGCCGATCCCGATAAAAAAAGTCCGCATTTCCTACCTCAGAAACCCAGAGACTTTCCGCTCTGGGCCGAAAAAGCCAGCCCGCCCTCGCGGGATTTTTCCCAGAAAGCGACCACCGTGAGCCCATCCCTCCCGGAACCGATCAGCGGTCGCCAAAAACTCCAGCCGTCGGGAGACCGGGCGGCAACTCTGATCCGCTGCGCGAGATTGGCCGCTTCGAGGTTGACACCACTCCGGGTGCCGGTGGTATCCACGAGGGACAACACCCTTTCCCCACACCATGAGCCAAGCCCAGTTCTTCCCGACCATCCCGACCATTCCCTACGAGGGGCCGCGCACGCGCAACCCTCTGGCCTTTCGGCACTACCAGGCGGACGAGATCGTCGAGGGCAAGACCATGCGGGAGCACCTCCGCTTTGCCGCGCCCTATTGGCACGTCATGCGCAACGGCCTCGGTGACCCTTTTGGCGCGCCAACCGCCCTCATGCCGTGGGACGATGGCAGCAACTCGATCGACAATGCCCTCCGGCGCGTCGATGTCTTCTTTGAGTTTCTCGATAAAATCGGTATCGACTTTTACTGCTGGCACGACCGCGACATTGCACCGGAATTAAACGAACTCGCGGCCTCCAACGCCGCCCTCGATGCGGTGGTGGCCAAGTTGAAGACCGCCCAGGCGGCCACGGGTAAGAAACTCCTCTGGGGCACCGCCTGCCTCTTTTCCCACCCGCGCTACGCCCAAGGAGCCGCCACTTCGCCCGACTTCGGCGTCTTCACCTACGCCGCCGCCCAGGTTAAGAAGGCTATTGAATGCACCCACGCCCTGCAAGGTCTCGGCTACACCTTCTGGGGGGGCCGGGAAGGCTACGCCAGCCTGCTCAACACCGACATGAAACGCGAAGTCGAGCACCTCGCCGCGTTCCTGCACCTGGCGGTGGACTACAAGCTGAAAATCGGCTTCACCGGGCCATTTTACATCGAGCCCAAGCCGCGGGAACCCTCGACGCACCAATACGACAGTGACGCCGCCGCCTGCCTCAACTTCCTCCGGGAACACGGCCTGATGGAGCACTTCCGCCTCAACATCGAGACCAACCACGCCGAGTTGGCCGGCCACACCGTCGAGCACGAGCTGCAAGTCGCCGCCAACGCTGGAATGTTGGGCAGTATCGACGCCAACCGCGGCGACCAGCTCATCGGCTGGGATACCGACCAGTTCCCCACCAACATCTACCAGACCACCCAGGTCATGCTGGTCGTTCTTGGCATGGGCGGCTTCACCACTGGGGGCCTGAACTTCGACGCCAAGCGCCGCCGCGAGTCCCACCATCCGGAAGACCTCTTCCACGCCCACATCGGCGGCATGGACGCCTTCGCCCGCGGCCTGAAGACCGCAGCGGCCATCCGCGCCGATGGACGCCTCGCCGAGTTCGTGCAACAGCGCTACGCCTCTTTCGACAGTGCTGCCGGCCAGAAGCTGGAACGCGGCGAGATGACCTTGGAGGCCCTCGAAGCCCTCGCCCTCGCCAACGGCGAGCCCCAACTCGCCTCCGGTCGTCAAGAGTTCCTCGAAAACCTCATCAACGACTTCATCTAAGCGATCCCGCTTTGAAACGCCCAGAAGACGCCCCGCCCGGGCGCCACGTTGGGCTTGGTCGGTTAAAGCTCGAGGGCGCACTCGATCGCAATTTTGTGCGATACGATCAAGTTCACCCGCGCCGATCTTTCTGCCGCCCTTTCAGGGCTTTGAACCTTGAACGTTGGCAGACCCAGGGTTGCGCTTCGCTCCACCCTGGGCTGGAATGCGGCGGCCAACTTAGCCCGCAGGACACTAGCCGATCTCGCCAAGGAAAAAAGTTCGGTGAGCCCAACTTTTTGGTTGCCAGGGTGGGGCATCGCACCGCAGTTTATCGGGTTTGGGCCTCCCTAGCTCAATGGTAGAGCAGTTGACTCTTAATCAATTGGTTCGCGGTTCGAGTCCGCGGGGGGGCACCATGGATCATCCCCAATCCCTAGGTGGCGTTGGTTAGGCGACAAAACCGGGTTTTGCTCCGCGTGCTCAGGGGGCTTCTGGGTGGGAAAGAGGGCGGTTTTTCACCCCGGAGGACACCACGATCTCGGAGGGAATCGCTGACAATTCCCGGCGAGAAGCTGATTACTGGCAGTGGAGCGTTAAAAATTGTCGGGGTGTCAAGATCGGGTCACCATAGACCGGGCTTCTTTCAGTGTGGGGCGGCTTTGGGGGTTAGGGGGGCTTAAGTTGGGTCGGGTTGGGGTCGATAGAAAGGGAACCTCCGGATACGTTTCCGTTTCAAGGCAGTTGGGTTTCATGGTTCCGCGCCGGTGATCGGGATTTCTTCTATCGCACCGGTAGATTATTAAAGATTCTTCAGGTTTCGTTGACACTTGGCCCGCCTTCTGCCTCTTTCTGTCATGGCCTTCCGCCAAACTATTGTCGCTCCCCCGCCTGAAGTGCGCCGTTCACCTGGCCTCGATGTTGAGGGGCCAGAGGAGCGTCGGGAGAGTGCGTCGGTGGAGAAGGATTCTCTGAAGGTTTACCTCCAGGAGATCGGCAAGACGCCGTTGCTCAAGCCGGAGGAAGAGGTGGACTTGGCTCGGCGCATTCAGAAGGGCGATGCGGAGGCCCGGCGGAAGATGATCCAGGCCAATCTGCGGCTGGTCGTCAAAATTGCCCATGACTACCACAATTTTGGGTTGCCGTTGTTGGATTTGGTGAGTGAGGGCAACATCGGGCTGATTAAGGCGGTCGAGCGCTTTGACCCGGATCGCGGCGGTAAGCTTTCGACCTACGCGGCTTGGTGGATCAAGCAGTCCATCAAGCGAGCCTTGGCCAACCAGTCGAAAACCATCCGGCTGCCAGTGCATTTAGTCGATAAAATCTCCAAGATGCGGAGGACCATCGCGGACTTGGAAGAGGAGCTGGAGCGGGAACCGACCAACGACGAGATCGCGATGGTGATGGACCTACCCGTGCGGAAGATCGCGCACCTGAAGAGCGTGAGCACGCGCCCGGCTTCGCTGGATGCCCCGGTGGGAGAGGGTGAGGACACCGAGTTTGGCGACCTCGTGGGCGATGAGAACGCGATTAACCCCTACGACAGCCTGCAGAATAAATCGGCCCTCGGAGACATTGCCGACCTGCTGGCGGAGCTAGATCCGCGGGAGACCGAGATCATCCGGCTGCGTTTCGGGTTGGACGGCGAGCGCCCAAAGACGCTGGAGGAGGTGGGGCAGATTTTCAAGGTGACGCGTGAGCGGGTGCGGCAGCTCCAGAACTTTGCGTTGCAGAAGCTGCGGCGGTCGATGGCCAATCGGGAGCGCCAGCGCAGCGAGGAGGAGATTTTAGAGGAAAAGCTGGAGCAGTCTCGCCGCGAGGTGCTGGCAGAGTTCTTCAGCCAGCGCGGCGCCGGCAAGTAAGCCGTAACCGGCGGCAATAGGCCGCGCGGGTGGTGCCGAGAGGCGGAGGGCGACGGCCCGGCAGCCCGCAGGGGCCAAGGCCGGGGGGTTCAGTTACGCTTTACAGGCGGGCACCAGCGGCCATGCTCGGGGAATGAAGCTGGTGATTCCGGGGGGCAGTGGTCACGTCGGGGCTCTACTGCTGCGGCATTTTCTGCCGCAGGGCCACGAGGTGGTGGTTTTGAGCCGGGGCGGCGCTGATGTTGCGAGGCCGGGAACCACGGAAACGGAGGCGGCCAGGGCGGCGGAGCCCGAAGCGACGCCAGCCCACGGTCGGGGCCGCTGTCGCATCGTCCCGTGGAATGGTGAGCACCTCGGGGCGTGGGCAGCGGAGGTCGATGGGGCTGACGTGGTGATCAATCTGGCAGGACGGTCGGTCAACTGCCGATACACCCCGCAGCATCGGCGGGAAATCCTGGAGTCGCGAGTGCGCTCCACGCGGATAATCGGTGAGGCCATCGCCCGAGCACGGCGCCCGCCCAAGCTCTGGCTGCAATCGAGCACGGCGACGATCTACGGCCATCGCTACGACGCCCCTAACGACGAGGCCAGCGGCCTGATCGGCGTCAATGCAGACGGTTATCGGGCACCCTGGGGCTTTAGCGTGGAGGTTGCCAAGGCGTGGGAGCTGGCCGCCCAGGAGTTCCCCCTGCCCACGACAAAATTGGTGCTGTTGCGCTCGGCGCTGACACTTTCTCCGGATCGTGGGAGCATCTTTGACGTATTGCGGAGTCTCGTGCGGGTGGGGTTGGGCGGCACCAACGGTGACGGTCGCCAGTATGTTTCCTGGATTCACGGGGCGGATTTTGCGCGGGCGCTGGATTGGATCATCGCCGCCCACCTCGCAGGGGCATCGGGCGCGGCGGCGGTGGGCGGGGAGCCGGGGCCAGCGGTTGCGCGCCCTGCGGAGGCTCTGAGCGGGCCGATCAACCTGGCGGCACCTTGCCCGCTGCCCAATCGGGACTTTATGCGAGCCTTGCGCCAAGCGGCGGGGGCGAAGGTGGGGCTGCCGGCGACAGCCGGGATGCTGGAGATCGGGGCCTTTTTCCTGCGGACGGAGACGGAGCTGCTGTTGAAAAGCCGTCGGGTGGTGCCGGGTAAGCTGCTGGCCAGCGGCTTCACGTTTCAGTTTCCAGAATGGTCGGCAGCGGCGGAGGACCTCTACCGAGCGAGGGGTGTTTGACTTTGCCGGCAGCAAGGTCTAAGCCTCAATGTTGATAAGATCAGCCTATGAAAGCACCTTTGCCGATTGACGAAGCCGAGCGCCTCCAACACCTGCAGGCGCTGGAGGTGCTGGATAGCGAGCCGGAGGCGATTTTCGACCATCTGGCGCGGGTCGCGGCAGCCCTCTGCGGGGCACCGATCGCGCTGATTTCGCTGGTCGATCGAGACCGGCAGTGGTTCAAAGCGCGGGTGGGGCTGGAGGCTTGCGAGACCAGCCGCGATTTTTCGTTCTGCGCCTACACGATCCTCCAATCGGCTCTTTTTGAGGTTGAGGACGCGCAAGGTGATGCGCGGGTGGCGGATAATCCGCTGGTGACGGGGGCACCGGGGATCCGCTTCTATGCGGGGGCTCCGCTGACCACCAAGACCGGCCACCGGCTGGGTTCCCTGTGCGTGATCGATCACCTACCGCGGCGGCTGACGGCGGTGCAGCGGGAGGGCTTGCAGAGCTTGGCGGCGGTGGTGATGCACCAGCTAGAGACGCGGCTGATGAACCGCGAGTTATCGGCCAGGAAAGCCGAAATTGAAAGGTTATACGCGGAGAAGTCCGAGTTGGTGTCGATCATGGCCCATGATTTACGCGGCAGTCTGGCGGCGAGTATCGGCTTCGGGAACCTGCTGATCGAGGACTACGCCCACCGACCGATGTTGACCGTGGCAGAGCGGGGTGAGTTTCTCAACCAGATTGTGGCCGGTAGCGAGTCGGCCTTGCGGCTAATGGGCGAGTTTCTGAATGCAGAGCAGCTCGAAACCAGTGCGCTGTGTGCGCGGTCGCGGGAGGTCGCGCTGGCGGAGGTGCTGACGGAGGCCCTACGACGGTCACGCAGCCACGCCCGCACCAAAAACATCATGCTGGAGCTATCCTGCGAGGTGTTCTGCCAGGTGATGGTCGATCCGCTGTTGTTTACGGAGTGCCTCGATAACCTCGTCAACAACGCGGTAAAATACTCTCCGTTCGGTAAGAAAGTGGCGCTAGGTTGCCGATTGTTGGAGGAAGGGCTGGAAATCTGGGTGCGCGATCAGGGGCCAGGGTTTACGGCGGAGGACCGAGCCCGGCTATTTCAGCGGTTCCAGCGGCTGTCGGCGTCGCCATCCTTTGGGGAGCCCTCGACGGGTCTGGGGCTGGCCATCGTGAAGCGCCTGGTGGAGCTGCACCACGGGGTGATCCGCCTGTCTGAGAGTTACCAGGAGGGTGCCGAGTTCATCATCACCCTGCCGAAGAGTCTAGTGGTCTCGCTGGAGCCGTCGGGCGATGGTTCCGGTGCCGGGTGCGGCGGCCAGGTGGGGCGGGCAGGCTCCGGGGTGGTGCTGCCGGAGGAAGAAGTGCCGATTTTTCGGTAAAACCCCGACCATGGCCCGACGCACCGCACCGTGGGCGACCTGCCTGCTAGGGCGACGTGGGGGGTGGGAGGTCACCTCTGGGAGCGGAGGGATGCGACAGCCGCTAGTGTCCTGCGAGTTCAGTCCGCAGTTGAATCCCAGGCCCAACGGGGAGAGAGGTGCGAGCCCAGGGTGCAGCGAAGCGCA
>DAIQNO010000115.1:0-2146 GCA_036788355.1 Opitutales bacterium
TTGCCGACTGCCCACCGCCGACTGCCCACTGCCCGTCAAGATGCCGATGCGGTGCGGCGACTCCGGGCCGCAGGCGATGCTGCGGGTCGTTTCCGGAAAGAGCGCCGCCATCCGCGCCACCAGCTCCGAAAACGCTACCCCCGGCGCATCGACTCGGGTGCCGATCGCGGTGCCCTCGTGCTCCAGAAAGCTGCCAGACGGCACCAAGCCCAGCGCCCTGGCGAGCAAGACGTTGTTGCCGATTTCCGGGTGGCAATCCAGCGGAAGGTGGCTGCTGTAGAGAGCGATGTCGTGGTCGAAGAGCAGCCGGAGTTTCTTGCGATGGGGGCCGACGATGGGCAACGGCGGTCGCCAGAACAACCCGTGATGGACGATCAGAAAATCGACTCCCGCCGCTGCTGCCGCCTCGAACGGGCGTAACCCAGCATCGACTGCCGCCCCAATGCGCGTGACCGCGCCCGAGTTCTCGACCTGCAACCCGTTCTCGGCACCAGGAAAGTCCCGGATTCCGCTTCGGTGGGTGCGACGGTCGCACCAGTGCACCACCTCGTGTAAAGTCGCCATCCTCAGAAGCCTGGAGGCCCACGACTCCCGATCGCAACGGTATTCCTCGCTGCACTGCCGTGGTCGTGGCTGAACGTTTTCCTCGGCTTGACGATGAGCCCCACCGTTGCCCAGTTTAGCTGACATGACTCACCAAGAGGGCTTATCGGTGGCGGCAGGGCAGGGTGGCTTTAGGCGGCTGATTCGGCTTGCTCGCGGGCTCATCCGGCATTTCGGTTGGCTCGGTTTGCTGGCGGGGACGGTGGTCGGTGCTGCGGCCCAGGAAAATCGCGCCCCGCAACTCTACCTCCAGCACTGCGCCGTCTGTCACGGAGCCCGCCTGGAAGGGGCGATCGGCCCCGCGCTGCTCAATAACCCCTGGAAACACGGCCAGGATGACGAGTCGGTTACCCGCAGCATTGTCGAGGGCTTTCCGGAATTGGGCATGATCGCTTACCGAGATATTCTGACGGCGGAGCAGACCCGGGCCGTGGTTATCTACCTCCGCGAGCAACGCGCCGCTGAGGTTCGGGCGGAGCGGCCGGCGCCATCACTCCAGGACGGCGGGATTTACCCCTCCCGCCACCACGCCATCCAAGTGGAGATTTTGCGTGACGACTTTGAGATTCCGTGGGGCGTGGCCACCCTCCCGGACGGGCGGCTGCTGGTCACTGAAAAGCGCGGAGAACTGCTCCTGCTGTCTCCAGATGGCCGACTCCGCACCGTCGTTTCTGGAACCCCCGCCGTCGCTGCCGACGGCCAAGGCGGGCTCCTCGATGTCGCCATCGACCCTGACTACCGCCGCAACGGCTGGATCTACCTCGCCTTTTCCGAGCGGCCACCGGAGCAGCCCGCCAGCGATCTCAGCCTCACCACCGTGGCGCGCGGGCGTCTCGACGGCAGCCGCTGGACGGATCACCAGGTGCTGTTCCGGGGTGACCCAGCAGCCTACTCCCGCGGTGGCCTGCATTTCGGCACCCGGATCGTCTTCGATGCTTCGGGACGCCTGCTCTTTGCCATCGGTGATCGCGGGCGAGACGCCCAGGCCCAGAATCGCGCGGACCCTCGGGGTGCTATTCACCGGATCGAGCGAGATGGCAGCATCCCTGCCGATAACCCCTTTCTCCCTGAGGCCGCAGAGGGCCTGGCATTGCCGTCGCTCTACACCTACGGCCACCGGAACCCCCAGGGCCTGGCCGTCCACCCGCAGACCGGCCAGATTTGGGCCGCAGAGCATGGCCCACGCGGGGGCGATGAGCTGAACCTCATTGAACCCCGCAACAACTACGGCTGGCCGGAGGTCACCCTCGGCATGAATTACGACGGCACCCCACGGCAGGCCGTCACCTCGGCACCGGGTCGCGTGGATCCCGTTTATGAGTGGACGCCCTCGATCGCCGTTTGCGGCATCACCTTCGTCACCGGCAGCATCTTTCCGGGCTGGAAAAACGACCTCCTGGCCGCCTCATTGAAGTTCGGTCAACTCCACCGGCTGCGCCTCGGGGCCGACGGCCAGGTGGTCGAGGAAGAAGTCCTGCTGAACAACCTCGATCGCGTCCGACACGTCGCTTCCGCTCCAGACGGCTCCCTTCTGGTGCTGCTA
>DAIQNO010000115.1:2156-7323 GCA_036788355.1 Opitutales bacterium
AGGTCTTTCCCCGTGGAGGCCGGGAACACCATCACCGATCAGGAAAAAATCCTCACCACCAGCGGTTCCTCGACGACGGCGGGGGAGGCCCGGAACGCCTCCAAGGCAGAGTTGATCGCCCCCTCCGTCGTCTGGTGGGTGGTCAGAATGAGGTCTGCGGTGGCGCCTGCCGGTTGATCTCGCTGATGCAGCCGGGCAATCGAAACCTGGTGATCGGCCAGCAGTCGCGCCAGATCCGCCAGCACACCGGGCCGATCGACCACCTTCAACCGCAGATAAAAGGCCCCCTTCTGCTCGGCCAGCGGGCACATCGTCACCCCCCGACCCAGCTCCCGATAAACGTCCACGTTTTCCTCGGAAATGGGTGGCGGCGGCGCTCCTTGCAGGGCCAGCGCGGCATCCGCCAGGTCACTGATCACGGCACTGGAGGTCGGGTCGGGGCCCGCTCCCCGCCCAATCAGCAGGGTCTCCCCGACCACATCGCCGAGCAGACTGATCCCGTTAAAAACCCCATCCACCCGAGCCATCGGGCAGTCGCGGGGCAACAGGTGAGGCCGCACCGCAATCGACAGCCGCTGCGTGTTCAAGCACCGCTCGATCACTGCCAGCAACTTGATCCGGTAGCCGAACTCTCGCGCCGCAGTAAAGTCCAACTGGGTCAGCCGCCGGATGCCGCTGACGTGCATTTCCGGGTAGCTCACCCACCGTCCGTGGGCCAGATAGCCCAGAATCACCGCCTTGTGAGCAGCGTCCCAACCATCCAGATCCAGTGCTTCGTCGGCCTCGACGTAGCCGAGGGCCCGCGCGTCGCCTAAAATCTCCTCGAAGCTCTTCCCCTCGGCCTCCATTCGCGTCAGGATGTAATTCGAGGTGCCGTTGAGGATACCGTAAATCCTCGGAAATCGATTGGCGACCAGGCCCTCCTGCAGGGTCTTGATGATCGGGATCCCGCCGGCCACGCTGGCTTCAAAAAAGTAGTGCACGCCGTGTTCCCGCGCCGCCGCAAAGAGGGCCTCTCCGTGCTCGCACAATAGAGCCTTGTTGGCCGTGATGACCGTTTTCCCGGCGGCGAAAGCTGCCAGGGTTAATTCACGGGCCAGTGTGGTGCCCCCCATCAGCTCGCAGATCAGGTCAATTTTGGGGTCGTGGACGATCGCCCAGTTGTCCGTAGTCAGAAACCCCGCTGGTGTCACCGTGGGGCGCGGCTTTGCCAAGTCGCTCACACTGGCGGCCCGCACCTCCAGCCGCGCCCCAACGCGCCAGGCAAGAGCCTGGCCGCACTGCTGCAGGTTGCGGTAAACCCCCTGCCCGACAGTGCCAAAGCCGAGGATCCCGATGCCCAGAGTGCGGTTGGGGCTCATTTAACCGATCCTTTCCCGTCGGTAGCGCTGCCAGGGGCCACGGCGTCGGCAGCCGTCTCCCCATCGGTCCCTTCGGCGGTGCCTACCGGCTTAGCGAAAGCGTGCTCCTCCCCGCGCATCAAGCGCGCCAGGTTACTTCGGTGTTTATAGATCACGAAGCCCGCCAGCAGCAGCAGAAACCAAAACACCACCGGCGGCTCACCCCAGAGCACGGCCAACAACGGCAGTGACGCCGCAAAGACGACCGAGGCCAGCCCTACAATCCGCCCAAAGCCGTGATAGGTCGCCGACCAGACCACCGTCGCCGTCAGAGCCACCGGTGCGGTCAAGGCCAGTAACCCGCCCATCGTCGTGGCAACTGCCTTACCGCCGAGAAACTTGCCCGTGACCCAACGGAGATGGGCCGAGTAAGTGTGTCCGAGGATCGCCGCAAGGTAGCCGACAATCGAGTAAAGGTAGGCACTGCCCGCCGCCGCCACCACAGAGCAACCGGGGCCGTTCAGCACCGAGCACGCCTCGGGCTCGGCCGTGATCGGGAAAAAGGCATCGACCTGCAGCCCGTCCGGGCCAGTGCTGATGAACTTAATCCCCGGAACCAGCAACCACGGCCATCCCGCCGCGACCAGTCCCTTCAGAAAGTCCGCCGCGAAGCACAGTCGCCCCCATTTCGCGCCGAGGGCCCGGGTCACGTTGGTCGCACCTGGGTTGCCGCTGCCGACCTTGAAAATGTCAACGCCGTGGGAACGCGTTATGAGGTAGGCGAAGCTGATCGACCCTAGGCCATAGCCGAACAGAGCGGTAAAGAAGTAGAGCATCGTGGTTCAGTAAATCCTCACAGAGCACCAGAAAGCAACTGTGCACCGGATGCCAACAACGAAACGCGGGTGTTAAATACCGTCCCATAACGGGCGATCATTTCCTGGAATCCGGTGGCATCCTGGGAAAACTCCCCAGACTCCTGGTAGGCGATCATCCCTTCCTCGCTCACCACCGTCAGCATCACATCGGCGAAAACCACGATCCCCGGAAGGGTCGTCGCGAAGCCAGGCCCCGCGTAGATCTGGTCGGCCACCAGAAAGTCGAGCGGCTCACCGGTCGCTAGCTGATTAACTGTGAGGGGAATGAGGGTCTTGGTGGGGGGGGGGGCAGGATTGCTGGTCGTATCGACCACCGTTACCTCCCGCCAAAAAAGCACCCGAAAATCCACGATGTTGGTGCTCACCAGGTAGTTCCGGTCTTTATACCAATTCGGAGCCAACGTCACCAGGGGCTTCGTCGCGTCGTAAGGGGCAGTCTGGGTCGAAACCGTGGGGGTCGAGGATGAACTCGTGATCTCGCCTCTGAAGTAACGATCGAGGGTGTGGGTCGGTGCGGTAAGGATGGGATCCAGTGCCAGTGCACCGTTAAAGGTGTTCTGGGCGTCCACCACGCCGCGATAGATCGAGACCACCGGGCGCGGCGGGCGCTGGTTACTGAAGGGGTTGGTGTAGAAGGCATCGTAAACCACCGCGCACAGCGAGCCAGGGATCTCCACCGCCGAGCCACCGTCCAGCACCCGCCGCGGTCGATCGGCAGTGTGGGTGATCAGATAAATCGTCGGTGCCCGCATCGCAATGGCCGCCGCCGACGTTCCGGAAGCATCCTCGTCGGTGGTAATGGTCTTGTGAACCACCTGTAACCACGCCCGTCCTTGAGACCGGGGGGCCACGCTTTCCAGGTCCGAGGTCAGGGCACTGATCGCCTGTCGTGCTTCCTGATTGGCGGTCAGCCGCTCCAGGGAATCCGTCCAGGTGCTGACCACGCTGACGCTCAACCCAACCACCACCAGAATGAGGACCGTCATAATGGCCGTGGCCGCCAGCAGTTCAATCAAGGTAAAGCCAGCGCGAGAAAGCGTGCGGAGGGGTTTCATGGGGTGCTATTGTTGGGGGTGACAGTATTGATTACAGCAATTCTCGTGATGGCACCTACCTCATCGCAGCGATAGTTACTTCCGAGAGCCGATCGAGCACTGAGACGGTGGTGCCCGCGTTGTTGAAGTCGATCCGCCCCGTGGTCGCATTGACCACCAGAGAAAAGTTTCCCACCGCGAGCGCATCGACATCCACGGAAATCAGCGTCACCAAGACCGGTAAAACGCTGGTGGTGGCCACTACCGCCGGGGAATAGGCGTCAGGGCCGCCCGAGGGTGCCGTCGCCGCTGGGGATCGCTGAATCACGGCCGCAAAGACGCCGCCCACGAGGTTTCCGGCGCTCCGATCGGCGTCAATTGCCGACAGGGCCTGTGATCCCTTGGCAGCGACCAATTCCGCCGGATTCAGGGTGTCCCCTGAAGCCGAGGGGGTTTGGCGCGTCCAGAAAAAGACCGTCTTGTCGGCCCAGGCGGTCGCCGCCGCTGCCGCCGCCACTTCTTCGAGCGACATCCCTTCCAATATATTTGGAGTGGCCGGGTCATCGTTCCCGGCAAAGAGCGCACGGACCCGAGACGCCACACTCGCCGATTGATCCACCTCGATGACGCTCTTGACGGCATTAACCGTCGGGCCAAAGAGGGCAACCAGAGCCACAATCGCCAGGGAAAGGACGCCAATGGCCAGCACCACCTCCACCAGCGTAAAGGCCGACCGAGCTGGGCGGCGATCGCGGTGAGGCAGCGAAATGGAGCGAGATGAAGGGGGCGAAAACATGGGGTTAGAGGTCGTCGATCTCAAGAAAGTCCCGCAGGAGGGAGAAGGCACCGTTGGGTCGGATGAAGATAGCCGCCGCTCCGTAAGGGTCACTGACCTCAACCAGCGGCCCGGAGGCCCCGCCCGAAGCTCCCGGCCCAGGGTTTCCGGGTGCCAGCACGATCAACGGAGACCGCGGCACCCGAGCCCCTCCGGGAACCGCCTTCGGCACCGGGGCATCGGTCTGGCCATTTTTGTCGAAGCCGACGACATACCAGGCTTCTGGGGTGCCCGTCGCGTCAGGAAAGGGTAGGGTTACCACGGCACTGAGGTCGCTCGGAAAAAGAGTGCCACCGGCGGCGGCGTCTGCGCTCAGGGCCACGGTGCTGACTGAGCCCGGGGGCATCACGTAGATCCCCCTTGGCAGGTAGGTTCCCGATCCCACGGGCAGGTAGGCGTTGGGATCGGTCGGGTCCTGGTAAACAATGCCCAGGAATCGGAGGTATTTCGCCGAGTCGCTCGCGTTGGCGTTGATCAACAGGTAGGCGTTGGTGCGCTCCAGTTGCGCCGTGGTGCGGGCCGTGCTCAGCATCGCTGATACTGTCCGTTGGGCCGCGGGCGTCGCTGCTCCACCGAAACCGCCTACCCCAGCGATGACGATCCCCGCCAGCACCGCCATGATGGCGATCACCGTCAGCAACTCCACGAGCGTGAAGCCTCTGGAACGCTGCGGAGCGGCGAGGGATGGGCGGGCAGACTTCATGGTGGGGTTAATGCAAGAAAAGGAGCGTGGGAGCTGAAAAGTGGTGATGGGCAAAGCAGACTCGGGACCGGGGGTGATGGGAAAAGTGGTTTACTGAGGTTCACGCTTTAGGAGTAATACTGCACTTAAAATCAGTCAACGACTATTTTGTGTCGAAAGTGCCCGTCCAGAAGGCACCGTCGGCGCCCACACTGAAGATCACCACCGAGGCACTGACCGGCCCATCGAGGAGGCTGCCAGCGGCCCCACCGGGGATCGCGCCCTCGATCGCCGAGCGGCTGATCAGTCCGTCGTTATCGAGGTCCACCACCACGAAAATCTGGTTGCTCCCGGTGCGGTCGCGCACCTCACCAGTGGCCGCATCGTAGAACGAGGCG
>DAIQNO010000116.1:0-3906 GCA_036788355.1 Opitutales bacterium
CGATGCCCGTGGGCCAGCCTTGCTGCGTGGTCGCTCTGCGCGTTGCTTTTCGGCGGTGGGACGGTAGCCTCAGCGCAGAGCGGCGGGCGACGGACGCCCGAAGCGGCGACGACCCGCGTCGGGCCGCGAGCAGCAGCCGAAGCGGCGGCAGCGGAGGCCTCTGAGCGGGCCGCCGGGAATGACCGCGCGGCGGTCGGTGCGACGGCGCAAGCCCCGTTGTTTATTCCTCGGCGCAGTCCTGAAGAGCTGCTGCAGGCGGCTTTTGAGGGACCGCTCCAGGGATACCGCTTTGATAAGCGCTTCGCGACGGACGACCCTGCCGATCACGTATTATTGTTCGACGGACCTGGCGGCCCCCTGGTGGCGGCTTGGACAACCGACTATGGCGACCGGGAGACCGTTTTGCCCCTGAGCGCGGGGAGCGTGGAGGTCTGGAGGCTCGGTCTGCCCGCAGTGCCGACGGAGGGTCGCACCGGCAGCGGGCGTAATCGCGTGCCGGCGGAAACGGCCCCCGGTGCCGTGCCGCCGCCGGTGGTCGAGCTGTGGACGACGGAGCCGATTTCGCGCGGATTGACCGCCAGCCCGATCCTCTATCGGCCAACTGGGCCCGACCCCCTCCTACAGCTCGCTAGGAACCTTGCAGCCCTTCCGCCTGCGGTGACGACCACGGGGCCCCGTCGGGTGCCGATGCCGATCACCCTGCCCAATCGCAGTGCGCGGGACGTTGTCGTCGCCGACCGCGCGGGGCGCTTTTACCGAGTGCCCGCGGGCGAAACGGTAGAATTGCAGCAGATGGTGACGGTGGGGCGCCGATCCCGCCCCTATCGCGAGCTGATCGGGCCGCTCGGTATGGCGCAGGCCATCGACGTGCAGGTCAGCAACCCTCTGTTTCTTGAACTTTGGCCGACCGGAGGGTCGGCTTTCCGCCTCGATGTCCTGAATACCGATCGCAGCCCGGTCGATGGAGTTTTGCAGTTACGGCTGCTGCAAAGTGATGGCTCCGATGACCCCGAGCCGTTTTCGACGCCGCTGGTCATGGCCGCAGGCCAAGGGGTCTACTCCCTGGAGCTGCCCACCAGCGGAGGGGTCGAGTTGACCCAACCGCTCCAGGTTCGGGTCTTGTCACGGACCCCTGGCACCGGCCAACCGGGCTTTGTGCTGTCAGAGTCCGACGCGCTGCGCTTCGTCAGTGTGGCAGATTTCGTCAGAGTGGGTGAAGACGGCCAGTTATTGCTGTTTTCGGCCCGGGAGCCGACCGGTGGGGTGGCCGTTCTGTCAGCCGGAGTGCCTCGCACGGCGGAGCTTCCGGCTCCGCGACTGGGTGCCGCCGTGCTGGTTTACGATTTTGGAGATAGCCCAGAGGCCACTGCTGCGATTCAACACCGCCTGGATCCTCAGCGGGCCATCGTCACCCTGCCGGTCGGGCTCGGTGCCTGGATTTTCGGGGATGGCAGCGGTCACCGTATCTACCCGGAAGTGCGCGACGGCCTCGGTCGGGTGGTGCCGATCAGCCCCGTCGCCCTCGACTGGGAGGGCTGGCGCTACCAGACGTTTCTGTTTCCTGCCGACCTGCCGTTGCCGTTGACCTGGGTATCGCTGATGACCATTGAGCGTCAGCCCCTCGGACCGCGAAGAGGGTCTCTCTTCCTCCACCACCCGATGCTCTGCTACGGCTTCCCGTTATAGTGCCACCACGGTGCGGGGCCTGGTAAGCGGAAAACCGGTCAGGGCTGCGGCGGGCTCAGGCAGCGCGCGGTTTCCCGAAAGAGGTGGCATCCTCTAAGCGTTCTCGCGGCTCCGAAGACGTTGCTCAAAATCGACAATCTAAAGGCGCACTATGACCCCTACCGCTCAGGCGATTTTAGCCGCCAGCGCTCAGCTCGCGGAGGAAGTCGATCGGCTGAGTTTCGCGCCGCCGATCACCCACGTTTACAACCCGCTCCGCTACGCCTGGGGGCCCTGGGCGAGCTACGTAGCACGCTATGCGGCCAGCCCGCGCCGCGTGCTGTTCCTCGGAATGAACCCTGGGCCCTGGGGCATGGCGCAAACCGGGGTGCCCTTTGGCGAAGTGGCCTCCGTGCGGGACTGGCTGGGGGTCACTGGCGACATCCAGCAGCCACCGCGTCCCCATCCGAAGAAGCCGGTGACGGGTTGGGCCTGCCGGCGGTCAGAAGTCAGCGGACAGCGCCTGTGGGGCTGGATTCAAGCACGTTTCGGGACGCCTGAGGCCTTCTTCGCGGGTCATTTTGTGCTGAATTACTGCCCACTGCTCCTGACCGCGGCAACCGCCACCACGGCTCCGAACATCACCCCCGACAAGCTGCCTGCGGGTGAACGGGTGCCTCTTTACGCGGCTTGCGACACCGCCCTCCGGGCCATCTGCGAGGCCCTGGAGGTGGAATGGGTCATCGGGGTAGGTCAGTTTGCAGAACAGCGTGCGCAGGAGGCCCTGAGTGCGGCAGGCCCGCGCTCCGCGTTGGCTGATGTCCGCTTTGGCCGGATTCTCCACCCCAGCCCGGCCAGTCCAACTGCCAACCGAGGCTTCGCCGCCGCTGCAACCGCGCAGATGGTCGCTCTCGGGCTGTGGTGATCGGCATTTCCGATGCTGATTTTTAGCTTCCAGCGGGGCAGCAGCCCGGAGAGGTAGCTACCTGTCCGAGATCTGCAGCTTTCCGACGCTGATTTCGGGGCGATGAACGCGTCGGCAGCCGTCCGCGCCCCCGATTCCGTAGTTTTCTTGACGAACCGGTGACGGCGGGGGACGTTGCAGGGATGTCGTTGAGCCCGGCGGAGCGTTCATACTACTCCCGGCAGTTGATTCTGCCGGAGGTCGGCACGGCGGGCCAAGAACGACTGCGGGCTGCCCGGGTGCTGATCGTCGGGCTCGGTGGGCTCGGGAGCCCAGCAGCACTTTACCTGGCGGGAGCGGGCGTCGGGACGCTGGGGCTGTGCGACCTCGATGTCGTTGAGGTGCATAACCTGCACCGCCAGGTGCTCCACAGCACCGCGCAGATCGGGCAGCGCAAGACGACCTCCGCCCGGCAGCGCCTGGCCGCCCTCAACCCGCACGTGACGCTGATCGAGCATCCGGAGGGTCTAACGGCCGCCAACGCCCGCCACCTGCTGGCCAACTACGATCTGGTGCTTGATGGCTCTGACAACTTCCCGACGCGCTACCTCTGCAATGACGCCTGCGGACTCGTCGGCAAGCCGCTCATTTCGGGTAGTATTTTCCAGTTCGAGGGCCAGGTCACGCTCTTTCACGCCCCTGGAGGCCCCTGCTTGCGGTGCCTCTTTCCCGAGCCGCCAAGTCCGGGCTCCGTGCCCAACTGCGCGGAGGCGGGCGTGCTGGGGCCGCTTTGCGCGATGATCGGCAGTGTAATGGCGATGGAGGCCATCAAGGCTATCCTCGGCCTCGGGGAAAGCCTCGCCGGGCGCCTGCTGACCCTCGACGCCCGCACTACCCGCTGGCGCGAGCTGAAAATCAAGCGCGACCCCTCCTGCCCGCTCTGCGGAGAAAACCCGTCGATCAACGACCTTCACGCCAGCCGCTACGACGGCGGGTCTTGCGACGCCACCGGCAACGGAACGACGCCGCTGCTTCCATCCGCCTTGGGGCAAGGCGACTACCGCAACTCAGTCCCAGTCCCTACCAAAACTCACCCGATGACCGACCCAACAGCCCACTCCTCCCTTCCCCACTCCACCGCCCAGGGTGCCTCCACGGAGTCCGGTAACTCCGCGAAAATCCCTCCGACTGAGTTGCCCTGGGAGGTCACGGTGGAAACGGTCGCTGCGGGGCGAGACGAAGCCCTGCTGATCGATGTCCGCGAGCCCGTGGAATGGGAGATTGCCCACCTCGACGGGGCGCATCTGCACCCGCTCGGCGACCTCAAGCAGGCCCTC
>DAIQNO010000116.1:3916-7274 GCA_036788355.1 Opitutales bacterium
GAAAGACCGCCCCATCTACGTCTATTGCCACCACGGGATGCGCAGCCTTGCAGCCACCCGCCTCCTCCGCGCCGGGGGCTACCCGCTGGCCCAATCCATGCGCGGCGGCATCGACGCCTGGAGCTGCCAGATCGACCCCGAAGTGCCGCGTTACTAGAAACGGCCGAGATCCGGGAAAGGCTTAGATGAAGGAGATCGTTGCGCACCAAGACACGGGGCCACGAAGCCGAGAGACGTTTCGACCGCACAACGATCCGAGGTTAATCTTGAGCCGTTTCAGACCAGGGGGTCGTCTCGGTTAGAGTCTATCCTGGAAAACTTCGCCTGAAAGCAGCAACCCAGTTGACTCCTCAGCCGCCCTTCAACCACGGAATCATCGCGCCGTGACCGAAGCCGCAGTGTCGCCTTCCGTTGCCCTTTTGGGGCGGAAAGGCTTGCCAAGTGTGTTCAAGCTGGGCGGACTAGCACCGAGGCGTCGGTGGGCTAGGTCGGCCTGCCGACAGACCCCGTCCTTCATCATCCTGTCCGCCAAACCTCACCTAGGGTCTTCCATCAGTTTCACCGGTTTCCCTTTTCAGCATCCCTTTACTCGTTATGTTACAAGCAGGCATCGTCGGACTCCCTAATGTGGGTAAATCGACGCTTTTCAACGCGCTGACCCGCACTCGCAAGGCGGAAGCAGCCAACTACCCCTTTTGCACGATCGAGCCCAACATCGGCGTCGTGGAGGTGCCGGATGACCGGCTGAAACCGCTCTCCAAGGTCGGCGGCACGCAGAAGATCATCCCGGCCGCCATCGAGTTTGTCGATATTGCCGGGTTGGTCGCCGGGGCCTCCAAGGGAGAGGGCCTCGGCAACAAGTTTCTCGCCAACATCCGCGAGGTCGATGCCATCGTCCACGTCGTGCGGTGTTTTGAGGATGCCGACATCATCCACAATATGGGGCGCGTCGATCCGATCCGCGACATCGAGGTCATCAACACCGAGCTAGTGCTGGCCGACCTCGAAAGCGTCGAGCGGCAGCTCAAAACCTGGGAAAAAAAGGCCAAGAGCGGCGATAAAGAGGCCCAAGCCCACGATGCCCTCCTGAAGCGCATCTACGCCCACATCTGCGACGGTAAGCCGGTCGTGACGATGGAGTTCGGCGACGAAGAACGCCCTCTGCTGCGGCACTACAACCTGCTTTCGAGCAAGCGGGTGCTCTACGCCTGCAACGTCAAAGAAGAGGAACTGGCGACGGCCGAAGAGAACCCCTACGTCCAGCGGGTGGCAGAATGGGCCCGCACCCACCACGGGGCCGGTTATTGCCCGATCTGCGCCAAGGTAGAGGAAGAATTGGGCGACCTGCCGCCGGAGGAAGCCCGGGACTACCTCGCGGCCCTTGGCGTAGAGGATAGCGGCTGCAACCGCCTGATCCGCGGGGCCTACCGCCTCCTGGACCTGGCCAGCTACTTCACCACGGGCGAGAAAGAGACCCGCGCCTGGACGTTCCGCCTCGGCATGAAGGCCCCCCAGTGCGCCGGGGTCATCCACACCGACTTTGAGAAAAAGTTCATCAAGGCCGAGGTCGTCAGCTACGACGACCTGGTGGCCGCCGGTTCGTTCGCCAAGGCCAAGGAAGCCGGCACCTGGCGCCTGGAGGGTAAAGATTACCTCTTCGCCGATGGCGACGTGACCATCTTCAAGATCGGCGGGTAAACCCCGCCCTACCTGCGGGATCCTCGGTTGGCCTTCCCCAACCGCGAGGTGATGCACCGAGACCGAGCCCGGTGTCGGCCCCGCACGCACGGTTTCTGTCGCTGGGGCGACGGTCCTGTTGCGTGTCTCGTCTGGGCTGGCGGGGGCACCCACGAAACGTCTACCCGGCAACGCCTTCGAAAGCTACGCCGCCACCAGACCAAAGCAGCCGGTTTTCAACATTCAACAGCACAGTTTCTGCGCGGGAGAAACAATGTGGTAAAACTTTTTAAAATTACAACGTTTTCTCTTGACGGACTGGGGGTCAATCTGAGATGCTCGTAATTGTGGTCGTCGTATCCGATGCTCGTTGTCATCCCATAAACTCCAAAGCTATTATGAAAACTAAAACCTACTTGTAGGTTGCCGCTGCCCTGTGCGGTGCAACTGTCGCTGCACATGGCGTGGTCCTTGCTGACTTCACCTTTGACGGAACTGTGGCGTCCCTCAGCTCAGACACGGTCCAAATCGGCACCACGGTTTCGACGTTTGGGCCTGGCCCGAACACCCAAGGAGCGTCCTTCGATTTTGTCTCGCGCTTCGGACCTAACCCAAATTATGCCTACTGGATCCCACAAGGCCCCCTGGATGCAAATCCAGGCGCACCCGGTGGCGTTGGTGACGGGGTCTATACTGCGGCGGACAATCTCGCTGACGGTGAGTATATGACCTTCACCATCAGTGCCGACCCAGGTCTAGCATTGGACCTCACGTCCATTGATTTCCGGACGGCCCGGAATGGTGGGGGCGGTGCTATCAACCGTTTGAATCTTTATGCCAACGTGGATAACGGTGGCTTTGTGCAAGCGGGTTCTACCGTAATCCTTGGAGATACATCTAACCCCCCGGTCACCACTATTGACCTCAGCTCCATTACTGGAGCAGAAACGGTGCAGTTTGCCTTCGTTTTCTTCAACGGAAACAACCAACGTGGCTACCTTGATGACATCGTCTTGAACGGCACCGTGATTCCTGAGCCAGCGGCTGGTGGTCTGATCCTTGGTGGTTTGGGCTTGTTGGCCATGCTGCGCCGCAGGATTGCGTAGGGTTTACGTCTGATTTTTGATACATGGGGTATCAAAGAGGTAAGCACCCCCTCCAGCAATGGAGGGGGTGTTTTTTTGTGTCGTTTCGATGGCTGACGCGCGTTGCGGACGGAAAACTTCGAGCATCGCCAATTTTTGAACGGTGATGGTTGAGCTTTGATTTCACAACGTGATAACTTAACGGATTCACATCAGTGTTTATTCCCATGACCAGACGGCTTTACATCAACGAGGACAACGCGAGTTTTTACGATTATCGGCCCCACGAGGAGATGTCGGTGGCGGGGCTAGAGTCGCTGGTGGATACCTATGCGGCGGGCGGCACCGTCGCGGGCGTCTTCTTTTGCGTGAACGTGCAGCGGGCCTTGTTCGATAGCCGAACCTGGGAGCCGTTGTGGGCGGGCTACGACCCCCAGGGGCCGGACGACCAGAAGATGTTTCAGTTTATTGCCCCCGAGAATCGGGCTTTTGTGCCGGGTAAACGGGGCCGCTGGTGGGTGCATAACCTGTGGCTGTTGGCTCAGCGCGGCATCGACCACCCGCAGGTCTGGCTCGACCGTTGCCGCCACCCCGGG
>DAIQNO010000117.1:0-7250 GCA_036788355.1 Opitutales bacterium
TGGATCGGTTGCGGATGGAGCCGATTGGCCAGGTGAGTCTGGCGGCGGTCAACACGGATGCCCAGGCGTTGGCGAGTTCGCCGGTGGAGGAGACGCTGTTGATTGGGCGCCAGTTGACCTGCGGGTTGAGTGCCGGGGGCGACGCCGCCAAGGGGGAGCGGGCGGCACTGGCGGATATTGATGCCCTGCGGTCGATGGTCGGGGGGATGGATCTGGTGTTTATCCTGGCCGGGCTGGGGGGTGGCACCGGCAGCGGCGCGGCGCCGGTGATTGCGCGGGTGGCGGCGGAGCAGGGGGCCTTGGTGATCGCTTTCGTGACCAAGCCGTTTTCGCTGGAGGGTGAGGTGCGCCTGAAGCAGGCGGAGGCGGCACTGGTGGCCTTGCGGGAGCATTGCGCGGCAGTGGTGCCGCTGCCCAACGACTTGCTGTTGCAGCACATGGAGGAGGGAACCAAGGTACTCGCGGCCCTGGCGCAGGCGGATCTGTGGATTGCTCGCGGGGTGCGCTCGATCTGCCAGATGTTGTTCCGCACGGGGGTCATCAATCTAGATTTTGCCACGTTGAAGACCGCGTTTTGCCAGCGTGGTGGGAAGACGCTCTTTGGGTTGGGGCGGGGCGAGGGTGACGCCGCCGTCGCCGAGGCTCTGGCGGATCTGGAGTTGTGCCCGCTGCTCTACACGCCAGATTTTACGCGGGCGGTGGATCGGTTGCTGGTGAACATCATGGGTGGGCCCAACCTGAGCCTGGCGGACGTTCAGCGGATCCTGGCGGCGGTCAAGGTGCAGTTTGGCAAGATCGACAACACGGTGCTGGGGGCGGTGATTGACGAGGCTTTTGGCGACACGGTGGAAATTGTGGTGCTGGGCACCTCGGAGATGGGTGGGGGGCTCTCGGCGGGTAAGCTTGGCCAAGGTGAGGCGCGGTTAAGTGGGGCGGCAGAGGCGGTCTCCGGTGCTGCGGGGTCGGCTGCGGGAACACTGGGCCTGCGGGGGCACGGCGGCAGCGGGCCGGAAGCGGGGTCTGGGGCGGGTGTGCATCCGTCGAAGCTGAAAAAGCGTTTCGGGAAGGAGCGACCGCAGGAGGAGTTTAGTTTTCTGCAAGAGGGCGAGTCTCGCGGCTTCTTTGAGGTCACGGAGCGCAATCTCTACGATGGTGAAGACCTGGACGTGCCGACCTATCTGCGGCGCGGGGTCAAAATTGCGCTGTGAGGTGAACTGGCTGCTCGGCGGAGGCGGTTGGCTGCTCTGCGCCGGGATTTCTCGCCCCGAAAGCGGAGCCCGGTGGGGACTATAGTCGGGTCGCCGTGGGTGCTAGTGTTCTGCGAGGTAAGGTCGTAGCCTGATTCGACAGGCCAACCAAGCCCCAACGGGGCGATAGGTTACAGTCCGGGGTGAAGCGACGCAGGAGTGTAACCCAGGGAAAAAGGTCGGCGATGCCGCCAAAGTCCTGAAAGGACGACACCCCGATGACGCACCCAACCCGCAATTTTGTGCGATTCGATCAAGTTCACCCGCGCCGATCGCTCTGCCGCCCTTTCAGGGCTTTGAACTTAGAACGTCGGCAGACCCAGGGTTGCGCTTCGCTTCACCCTGGGCTTTGATCTATCGCCCCGTTGGGGCTGGGATGCAACGGCGGACTTACCTTGCAGGAAACCTCGGGGCTAAAAAAATTCGCCCCGTTGGGGCTGGGATTCAGCGGCGGACTTAGCTCGCAGGAAACCAGGGTCGTCGTGGCCAGCGGATGGCCGATCTGACCTGCGGCGTTGATTGGGGTTGAGAGGTGGGTAAACCTTCCGCCGTGGAAAAGGGCTTCGCGGAGGACTTTTCGGCCAGCTAGGGTCGGTGGATGAAGTAATCGACCACCACCGCGACGTGGTCGCGAAGGACCTCCGTTGGGATCGGCTTGGCCAGCCCGAGTTGCCGCTCGGCATGGCGGCGGCCTTTCCAGAGGTCCACCAGCCAGTCGGCGAGGATGGGCACGGGAAGGTCGAGCCGGGCCAACTGACGGTCGGCTCCGTGGTTGAGCAGGGCGCGCAGGGCCGTGCAGGTGCGCCCGTAGGCGGTTTCGTAGAAAACCCGGGCCGTCTCTGGGTCGCGGTGGGCCTGCCCGATGATGGCGCGCTCGAACTGCTGCTTATCTTGTCCCTCAAGGAGGAGCAGCAGGTTGGAGCCGAAGTTGATTAAAGCCTGTCGGAACTCGTTAAAGCTGGTCGGAGCGGCTCGCGTTTTGGGGTCAATGCGGTCGCATTCCTCGGTCACGATGGCGGCCATGAGGGCCTGCTTATCGGAAAAACGCTTATAGAAGGTTGTTTTGGAAACTTTGGCGGCGCGGACCAGTGCGTCGATGGAAACCTCGGCGACCCCATGGAGAAAAAACAGCTCGCGTCCTGCGGCCATCAGGCGGCTTCGGGGGGCATCAACGTCATCCATGCGAAAAAAGTCTGCGGAGAAAGTTGACACCCGGCAACCTCTGAAGCTCACTCAGTGGAAACGATACGGTATCTTATCAATCTGAGCTTCCAAGATGTCCTCTGTGCGCCGCCCTTTCGGGTCGATCATCGACCTTAGTCCTGTTCCATGGTCAGTATTCTGGTTGTTGCTCGGAGTCGGCTTCTTAGTGGGCTGTGCTGCGGAGGAGTCTACGGAGAGTGCCTTGGGCGATAGTAACGCCGTTGGGGCCTCGCTTCGGCCGCTGGCGGTCGGGGTGATCGAGGTTCCGGCGGCCTCTGGGTTTTGGTGGGAGCGGCGGATTTTGGGGAGGGTGGAATCGAGCCGTCGGGTGGAGTTGGGCTTCGCCCTGGGGGGGACTCTTTCCGCCGTCGAGGTGGATGTCGGTGCTCAGGTAGTTCATGGCCAGGTGCTCGGACGGCTGGATACCCGCCGCTTAGAGGCCCAGCGCGAGGCGGTGGTGGCGGCTGAGGCCGAGGCGGCGGCCCGACTTCGCTTGGCGGCCCAGACGAGGCTTCGGCAGGAAGAATCGGCAAAACAGCGGGATTTCCCGCTACAGAGCCTCGATGAGGCGGTGCAGGCCGAGGAGGTGGCGAGGGCCACGGTAGATCGACTGGGTGCCGAGCGACGGGCGATCGAGGTGAGCTTAGACGAGTCGGTGCTGCGGGCTCCATTCAACGCGCAAGTCGAGGCGCGCTACCGCGATGAGGGCGCGATTTTGGCACCGGGGGAGCCGGTTTTACGGCTGGGTGAGGTTGGCAAGTGGGAAGTGGCGTTCAACGTCACCCCTGAGCAAGCCGAAGTGCTTCCGGTTGGGCAGCGGGTGACGCTTTTTCGCCCGGGAGTAGTGGGGGTGGCTGGAAACAGTCGCGGGCCGGAAGGCGACGTGGCGGGGGCTTTCGCGGGGGTGGTGACGGCGCGTGTCGATGTCCGGGAAGTTGCCACCCGGGCCATTCCGGTGCGAGTGACCCTGTTGGAGACGCCAGAAATCGCCCCGGCAGAAGCGAGGCGACCTGGCGAGCTGCCCGTGGCGACCCTCCGCGATGGGGACCTCCTCGAAGTGACCCTCCGCCAGTGGCGAGAAGTTTCTGGCTACGAAGTTCCACGGAGTGCGTTGATTCCGGGTCTCAGGGGGCTGTGGACGGTGCTGCTGGCGGTGCCAGCGCCACCCGCTGGATCGGGAGAGGCGGTTACCAGGGGTTCTGACGCTACAGGGCCGCGCTGGGTGGTTCAGCGCCAGGAGGTTTCCCTCCTGCATCTCCAGGGAGAGGTCGCTTTTGTGCAAGGGGATCTCCCCCGAGAGGCTCGACTCATTGTCGAAGGTGGCCACCGCGTGGCGGTTGGGCAGCGCGTCTCGTCGGTTTTGAGCAGTGCGAGCGATCACAACCCGGTGAGAGGAGCTGGTGCCCGATGAACCTCGCGACTCCTTTTTTTCAGAATCGCCACCTGCTGTGGCTGACCACTGGGCTGGTCTTGGTGGCTGGGTTGTCCACGCTGTTGACTATCCCTCGCACCGAGGACCCGGTCATTGTCAACCGCAACCCGGTCGTTCTGACGCCAGCCCCTGGCCTCAACCCGGAGGTGATCGAAGCCCTGATCGCGATCCCGCTGGAAGATGCTCTGCGGGAATTGGACGTGGTGAAGACGGTGCAGATGACGCTTCGGCCCGGATTCCTGGTGACGGCGGTCGAGTTGCTCGACTCGATCAAGGCGGACACCGCTGAATCGGCGCTGTCGCGGGTGCGGGATGCCGTCCGCCGGGCCGAGGGCCAGTTTCCGCCGGAGGCACGGCCTTCAATCGTCAGCGACACGCGGGGTGCCGTCGCGCAGACCTTGATCGTCGCCCTGAAACCACCGTCGGAGGAGCCCGCCAGCTTGGTTGTGGCGCAGCGCGTGGCGGAGGAGCTGGCCAGCGCCTTCCGGCAGGTCAGCGGGACGGATTTCGCCGAGGTGCTTGCCGGGGTTGAGGAGGAAATCCGGGTCACCGCTTCGGCAGGTGATCTAGCGGCCCTCGGGATGACCATTCCCGAGCTGGCCCAGGCCCTCGCCTTGGCTGACGCGAAGCGACCGGCAGGTCGGCTTTCCTCGAGTCAGCGGGAAGCCCAACTCCGGGTGTCGGGTGAGTTTCTGACCCTGGATGCCGTTGCGGAGGTGGTCTTACGGGCTCCCGACACGTCCAGCGAGGTGGCAGTGGCCGACGTGGCCACGGTGGAGCGGACGGTGGCGGAACCATTGCGGGTCTGGGGGCTCAGCGGGGGGCAGCGAGCCATCTACGTCGCCGCCACCGTGCTCAGCAATCAGCGCGTGGATCTTTGGACCACGGCCATCGAGAAAGTCGTTGCGGAAACCGCGGCCCTTTACGGCGGAAGTGTCGGCGTGGAGGTGATTTTCCGCCAAAACGACTACACCGCGGCCCGCTTGGGTGAACTCGGTTCCAACCTCGTGCTGGGGGCAGCGGTGGTCGCCTTGGTGGTCTTTTTCACGATGGGGTGGCGTTCTTCGCTGGTGGTCAGTGCAGCCATTCCCCTGACGGCGGCAGCCACGCTCTTTACCCTGAGCATCCTGGGTGGGAAGCTGCACCAGATGTCGATCTTTGGGATGATTCTGGCCCTCGGCCTGTTGATCGACAACGCAATCATCGTGGTGGACGAGGTGACGCGACTATTGCGGCGGGGCGTTGGTCGGATGGAGGCGGTCGGGCAGACTTTCCACCACCTCCTGGGGCCGTTGACGGCGTCCACGCTGACCACGATCCTCTCCTTCATGCCGATCGTGCTGCTGCCGGGCAATGGCGGCGACTTTGTCGGGCCGATCGGGCTTTCGGTGGCCTTGGCACTGATCAGCTCGCTGCTGATTTCCCTGACTGTGATCCTGGCCCTGGCGGCGATTTTTGGCGAGTCGAAAACGCTACAAGGCGGCTCGTGGAACCCTCCTGCAGGCACTTCTGTGGCTTACCGCCGTGCCGACGCAGAACCTGGGGAGGAGCCCCGTGCAACGGCAGCGATGGACCGCGCCCCGCCCTCTCAGATGGATGTCGAAGGAGCTGGCCTGGCAGCGCGGCACTCATTCTGGCGCGATGGTCTCGGTGGCCCCTGGTTGGCCCAGCGTGGGCAGTCGGTCTTGGGCTGGTCGCTGCGGCACCGGTGGATCACGGTTGGCCTTTCGGCGGTGGCACCGCTGGCGGGATTTTGGCTGGCCTCTACCCTTGGCGTGCAATTTTTTCCGCGAGCCGACCGCGACATGTTCGAGGTGCGCGTCTGGCTTCAGGACGAGGCGTCCCTGGCGGCCACCATCAAGGCGGTCTCTCAGGTTGATGGCCGGTTGAGGGCCGATCCGGCCATCGAGGAGGTTCACTGGCTCGCGGGGGCCAGCTTCCCTCCGGTTTATTACAACATGGTGGGCAACCAGGACGATACGCCCTATTTTGCCCAAGGGGTGGTGCGGGCTCGGAGCTTTCAGGAGGTGGATGCGCTGGTGGCCGACTGGCAGGCCAAGATCAACCAGGAATTGCCAGGGGTGCAGTTTTTGGTGCGGAAGTTTGCCCAGGGGCCTCCGGCAGAGGCTGACATCGAGTTTCGCCTCGTCGGCCCAGATTGGGAGACTCTCCGGGCGCAAGGTGAGGTGATCCAGGCCCAGCTTGCCGCCCATCCGGATGTCATTCATAGCCGAGCTTCGCTTCGTCCGACGACCCTCGCTGTCACCTTTCAGCCCGACGATCGGTCTCTGGTGAGCCTCGGGTTAGACCGGGCGTCTGTCGCCCAGCAGCTCGAAGGAGCCCTTACCGGGCTGCCGGGCGGCACTTTGGTGGAGGGGGTGTCAGCGGTGCCCGTCCGGGTGCGCCTGGCGGATCGGAATCGCGAGACCATCGCGGATTTAGCGGCGGTGACGCTCAGCGCTCCGGCCGTGGATGGTCGGTTGCTTCCGTTGGAGGCCCTGGGCGAGCTGCGCCCGGTCGCTCAGGCCGGCACGCTCGTCCGCCGCAACGGCCAGCGGGTCAATACAGTTCAAGCCTGGGTGCGCTTTGATGCCTTGCCGATCGGGGCCACCTCGTCAGTGCAGGCGCGGCTGGCGGAAATGGGGTTTCGCCTGCCGGAGGGATACCGGCTGGAGATTGGCGGGGAGTCGGAGCAGCAGGGCGACTCAGTCGGCGACCTCTTCAAGTTCCTGCCAATTTTGATCGTCCTCGGGGTGGCGACGCTGATCCTCACCTTCCGCAGCGTGGTGATCGGTGGGCTGCTGGGCTCAGTGGGCTTTCTGTCGGTCGGCTACGGCCTCCTCGCTACGGCGTTGATGGGTTTCCCGCTGAGCTTCAACACCTTTTTAGGCATCTTCGCGCTGATCGGCCTGACCTTTAACGGAAGTATCATGGTGATGGCGGGAATCCTGGGCGACGAGGCTGCGGCCGGTGGCGACCGCGCGGCGATGGCGCGACGCACGCAGGAGGCGATGCGGCACCTGATTTCGACCACTCTCACCACCGTCGGCAGTTTCCTGCCCCTATTGATCTTGGTGGGTGGGGACTTTTGGCCGCCGTTGGCCATCGTTCTGGCCGGAGGCGTGCTGGGCTCTACGCTGTTGGCCATCTTCTACACCCCCGCCCTTTTTGCGCTACTCCCAAAGCCGAAGAGCCCTGGGCCGAGCTGAGCAGAGCCAGTGTCCAGCGAGCTAAATCCTCCTTTGAATCCCCGCCGCAACGGGGCGACCGGTTACAGCCAAAATGGTGTGGCCTGGCCTATCAACGGCTTTGGTCAACCAGCCCCAACGGGGCGACAGGTGACAGCAACTGGGTGGAGCGACGCAGGA
>DAIQNO010000118.1:0-7228 GCA_036788355.1 Opitutales bacterium
GAGCCATGCTTGGAGGCCGGAATTAAGGTTGCTGATGATGCGCAACGCCAAGGTGGCCTGGAGGTGGTCGGCGCCCTCGGACAGGGGCAGCCCGGCGAGAAGCCGGGGGTAACCAAGGCAATCATGGCGGGGACTCAGGAGCGTGTTGAGGCAAAAGCGAGCTTCGAAGGTGAAGTCGTCTCGCGACCGCCCGGTAAGGAGGTGTTCCGAGCGCAAAAGGAGCGGCACGTAAAGCCGTGCCCGCTCTTCTTTAGGTGAAAAATCCGCATACTCATCACGGTGCTTGGGCACTGGTGCGAGGGTTCCGTTTTGGCGGCTACACAGCGCAAAATAGGTCGCGCTAGAGGGAGGTTTGCCCTTGGATTTGGCATCCCATAGGAGAAGATTGCTAAGAAGACGATGGGATGAAGCTGCGCTCATGGGTAAAGGTCTTGGGTGGCTTCGCTACCATTGGCGATAGCGCTGCATTTCGCTCTCGGTCGGTGGGGCAACTTTCACACTCTGCTTGGCGCGGGTGACGTCGCTCCACGTGAGGGCGCGAAATCTGAGCGTGTATTCACGGGCCTGATTCATCCGGACGCGGGCCGCGAGGGCCTCATTTTGCTCGGCCAGGACGGAGAGGAAGAGCTTCTTGCAGAGCCGCTGAATGTCGCGCCCGGAAAAATGCTCGGTGGCCTCGGCGAGTTTCTCCGGGGTGACGTCGGAGGCCAGGGTGACGCCCCGCCCCTGTAGCAACACGCGGAAGATCTCGGCGCGAGCGGCCTCGTCGGGCAAGTCCACCAAAATGCGCAGGTCCATCCGGCTGAGGATGGCCTCATCGAGGTCCCACGGGCGATTCGTCGCGACGATGGTGATGACGCTGGAGTTGGTTCGCTTTTCGCCGAGGCCATCGAGTTCGGTCAAGAGTGTGGCGATGACCTGCGAGTTGGCGCTGGAGTCCGATTTATCGCGAGAGCGGGCCAGGGAGTCGTATTCATCGATAAACACCACGGCCAGGCCAGCATCGGCGGCCTCCCGGGCGCGTTGATACAGGGCGGAAATGAGGTTGGCACTTTCGCCGACGTATTTAGAGAGTAAGGCGGACACTTTGACGTTAAAAAAGGTCGCATCAATGGTGCTCGCGCAGGCACTGGCGAGCAGCGTCTTACCGGTGCCTGGGGGTCCGTAGAGTAGGATGCGCGAGGGAATTTCAAGAACTACGTGCTCGGGCTTGCGGGCCAGTTGCAAGCCCATGGCATAGATCAGGGACTCCTTGGCCTCGGCCATCCCGCCAATTTCATCCCAGGTGACGGTGCTACGCGCGATAAACTCATCCCCAAAGCCAGCGTATTCACTTTTCAGGCCAGAGTTCGCCCCGATTTTCACCGGGGCTACGGTCTCCGGTTGGCGGGCACGCTGTTCGGCTTGCAGGGCTTTCTGCTTTAGGCGGGTTTGGTCAATCACCCGCGGCTCAATTTTCGCGAGGGCATGAAAGCCCTGGGCCGCGATTTTCCAGTGGTGGGAGGCTTCCGCGGGCTGGCCATTCTCTTCAGCGGATTTCGCTGAAGAGATGGCTTCGGCGGTCAGTCGGCGAACTTTGTCGTAATCTTGGTCCATAAGTGCGGGAGCTGGGGGTTACCGGCGTTCAGATCTTGAGACCGTCGTCTTCAAAGGTCTTCTTAGGGCCTTCGGTTCCCGACAGCTTGGCGTTGATTTCGCGAACTTTGTTCACGTCGCCTGACTCCTGGGCCTTAGCGAGTTCCTCGAAGAGGAGTTCCTCGTTGGTTGTTTCGGTGTTGATCGCAGAGGATATGTCTCCGAGGCGGGCTTTCAGTCGATCAAAAGCCCGATGCACGGCTAACTGATAGCTATCGACGGTAATTTCGGCCCGTTTCTTTTTATCTTGGAGATCGGGGTCGGAGAGTATCTTCATTACCGCAGATACGGCGTCCCGGTTGTTATGGCGCTCGGCCGATTCCAGGGTGCGGATCACATCGCGGGAGAGCAGCTCGGTCTTGATGATTTCATTGAGGCGGTTCAGCAGTCCGGAACCCTCAGCGCGGAGGGTTTGCAATTCCAGGGCGGCTTCGCTCTTACCGAGGGAGTCTCCCTCAAGGTGGGCTTTAGTCCCTCGTGCGATCATCTTGGAGATGGATTTTTCATTTTCGCGAAGGTCTAACTTTAGGTCGAGTTTGCTGTCGGTCAGCTTCCTTTGTTCGGCCTTGAGTTCGGCAATCACAGTGGCGGTGGTCTTCTTCTTGCGAAACAGGTTCATAGGATGGTGGGTGTGAAAAGGGTGGGCTTGAGGATGGTGAGTTTGGGGGCACTTGATGCGCCCCCAGTGAAGTAAACGTCGGAAAGTCGGCAGGAATTACGTGGGGGTGGAAAAAACCTACCAGGTATCGACCTCTTTTTTGCGGTCGGTGTCGGCGGGCGAGGTGTCTTGGGGTTTCGGTGCGGCCACGACATGGAGGTGGTCATCGGCTTTCAACCGCGAGTTTTCGGTCATGGCAACATGCAGCTCGTCGGCGGCCTGGACATTCTCCTGACGGGCCATCATGGCCCGGCGGACGCGGCGCGAAAGGGTCTCGATTTCCTCCCGATCGACCATGTCCTCGGCCAGCGGGAGCAAGCCGGCGACATCTTTGATTCGGTTCTGCTGGCGGAGGTTTTCAAAAGCAACCTGGTGGGCGGAGTAGGCCACTTCGACTTGATCGCGAAGGAGCTTGAACTCCTCATCAAGGATGTTCATCTCGCCGCGGGAAAGGGCACCCGAGGCTTTGCGAAGCTCAATCTCCTCGGCCTTGCTGCGGGCCTTGTTGATGAGCCGCTGATAGTCTGACTTTTTGATCTCGGCGATGGCCTGGAGACGTTCCAGTTCGCTTTCGACGGTGTTTTTGGGCTTTTTCGGCCCATTTTTTCGGAAGAGGGAGAACATAAGTGTCGATGGTGGGCAGGTTTGGATACGGATGTGGTGGATTATCGGGCGAAGATGAGGTCTTGGCCGTCCTGGAAACGGTCTCGATACTCGTATCGAGCAGAGCCCTGCACAAGCGCTTTGAGCATCGAAACGGGCAAGTTGGTCTGTTCGGCGACTTCTGAGGCGAGGGCGGGGCAATGCCGATCGAGCAACCGCTCGACGCGGTTGAGGCAGGAGGCATCGGTTTCGGGAAAAAACAGCGGCCAGAGCGGTGGCTCGGCGGCGGTGGCGGTGTATTGCCAGGCATCGGCATCCCAGTAGAGGTTGGCGTAGGGCAAAGCGGCGGGGAGACTCGGCGGCTGGCTGGCGTGGCCAAAGATGACGGCGTAGGTGACGCCTTGGAGGAAGGATGGCTCGACGGGGAGTGGCGGCGGCGCCTGATGCTGGAGCAGGGACTGCCAGTCCCATCGGCTAAGGATGAGCAGTTCCCCGCACACTCGCTTGCCCCGACAGACTTTCCCGCGGAGCCAACGGCGCAGCGGTAGGCGCTCGGCTGCTTCTCTGGTCAGCGCACCGCTGGCCAGCAGAGCACGCAGAGCGATGGCCTCATCCCGCTCTACCCAGTCGATGTGGGGGGGAGCATTTCCGTCCAGAAACTTCTTGGGAAAGAAGTCCGATCTGGTGGCTTTGAGTGCTGTCTCGATGCGATGGCAAAGGTGGTTGATCAGGGTGGTCTCGCGCTCCCGCCAGTTGGGAAAGTCGAGTGGCGGCGGTTCCACCGAGGTGGTGGGGAAGCGTCGCTCCGCCGCAGGTGCGCCGCTGCTGCCGCCACCGGTGTCACCTTCAAGGCTGGCGGAGGCTGGGCGCCGACGTTCGCGGCCTGCGTAGTATTCCAGTCGGTCTTCGAGACGCTCCCATTGCGGCAGGCCCGCCCCGAGGTGGTCGGCGGTTTCACCCTCGGGCAAGATGCAGGATTCGCGCAGTGCCCGGTGTAGCTGAGTCGGCGGCAGAGCGAGCTTTCGGCAGCGCAGGTGGCCGAGTGCCAGCGCCAGCAGGCCGGTCAGGATCGGGGCGGCCATCGAGGTGCCGCTCATCGCAACCCATTGGAGTTGCCGAGCATCGTCCGACGCAGTGCGGGCGCGGGCTCCCACGATCTGCACGCCGGGTGCGGCGACGTTGGGCTTGGGGCCGCTCAGCAAGGGGGTGCTGGAGGGGCCACGGGAGCTGAACGACGCCCGGGTGCGGTCGGCCTGGATGGCGGCCACAGCGATGGACTGGGCCGCATCGGCTGGACTGGCGAGGCAGGGCCCTTCAAAATGGGTGCCATCGTTACCCGCAGCGGCGACGACCAGCACCCCGGCGCGGTGGGCCGCCTGGACGGCCATCCATTCGAGGGACCGCGCCAGATTAACCCCTGGCGGGTGCATCGCCCCAAGGCTGAGGTTCAAAATCGCGACTTCATTCTCCAAAGCCCAGGACATGCCGCGCAGAACATTGAGCAAGAGGCCACTGCCGTCGGTTGCCGCAGCGAGCCTTCGGTTGACGAATTCGGTCGCCAGACCCGCATAGCCTTCTGGGGCGTCGGTAGCCAGTCCACCGATCAGGCTGGCGACATGGGTGCCGTGGCCGCTGGCATCGAGCAGGCGGCTGCGCTTCTCGGTGAAGACCTGCCGCGCCACAACCAGCGACGCATCCCCTCGCCGGAAGGAGGCCCCCTCAGCGTCGATGCCGGAGTCGATCACGGCCACCCGAACCAGGGCCTCGTTGCGCAGGGCCAAGGCCTCGCGGACTTGCCTGAGGGCGAGCGGATCTGCGCAGAGCGTGCGGGAGGCCGCGCCCCAGCCACCCGTCTGAAAGGGCAGGTCTGGGCCGGAAGCCGGCAGGCCAAAGTGGCACCTTGCATCGCCATCACCGACCATTGCGACATGACTCAACTCACGCAGGACGTCGAGGAGGGCGGGAAAGGCGGGCATCCGCACCGAGACCATCCCCAGCATCGGCAGCGGGGTCGCACACAGCGTGTTAAAAGCCGCTGCGGGCAGATCCAGCCCGCGCAGGTCGCGCAGGATCCCCTCGGCTCCCTGGGGCTGTTCCGAGACCAACACCGCCGTCACCATCGGGACGGTGGCGGTGGCCGGGCTCAGACAACGCATCGTCTCCCAGGGCTTACGGGCGGCCACCGAGAGTTGATGCTGCAGAGACGGCGGGGCATTTTTGACCAGTTCGGTCACGCGGTTCAGCAGTCGAAGTTCGAGATCAGCAGGCATGGGCGTCGTGGTTAAAGGGACAACAGGTTACAAGGTGCTCAGGAGGTGATTTTCGTGAAGGACATCGATGCGCTCGTCCACGCACCAGTTGGCGAGTTGGGCCGTGGTGATCTCCACCCGGTAGAGCACCATGGCCCCGCCAAAAAGTGACTCTACCGCGTGCGGCATGGCCTCCAGCTCGGCGGCCAGGTCGCCACCCAGCGGCAGCCGAGGCTGCATCAGCAACGACCACCGCTTTTCCAGGTCGGCAACCAGCAACCCGGCAAAAGTCTGGTCAGAGACCTGTAAACGGCCCTCAGTGCGGCCTTGGTGAAGCATTTCCAGCGGTGTCATACCATCAGATAACGCCAAACGGAGCCGCCGAATTACAATGTTCGGAAAAAAAACCAAAACCCGGAGCCACCGAAGCACCGCCGCCTTTCTACGATCAGGCTTGCCTCAGGCTCCAATTTCTCGGTATTAAAATGTCCACAAATGAAAGAGCGTTATGTAAATCCCTTTACGGACTTTGGATTTAAGAAGTTGTTTGGGGACGAGCCGAACAAGGATCTGTTGATCGACTTCTTAAATCAACTGCTGATCGGTCGTGAGCAAATCGCGGACTTGACGTTTCGCAAGACCGATCATCTCGGTCGCGCTGAGGTCGATCGTCGGGCAGTCTTCGATCTTTACTGCGAGAACGAGCGCGGGGAGCGGTTCATTGTCGAACTGCAAAAGAGCAAGCAACGCTTTTTCAAAGACCGCACCCTGTTTTATTCGACCTTTCCAATTGCTGAGCAAGCCGAGCGGGGCGAGTGGAACTTTGAACTCAAGGCGGTTTACACGGTGGCGATTCTGGACTTCACCTTTGAGGACGACGACCGAGAAAAAACGCTAGTCCACGATGCCGAAATTGGGCGCCGCGTCGTCGTGCCGGTGCAACTGATGGAAACCGATCGGCACCGCGTTTTTTACGACAAGCTGCTCTTTATCTATCTGCAAATGCCGAACTTTCAGAAGACCGAGGCGCAGCTCGAAACACGGTTTGACAAGTGGCTCTATGTGCTCAAAAACCTGCCCCGCCTGACCGACCGCCCTGCCAAGTTGCAAGAGCGCGTCTTCGAACGGCTCTTCAACCTCGCGGAACTCGCCAAGTTTTCGCCCCCCGAGCGCGAGGCCTACGAAGACAGCCTCAAGCACTACCGCGACCTCAAAAATGTTATCGATACTGCCCGCGACGACGCCTTCGACAAAGGCCTGGCCGAAGGCGTAAAACTTGGGGCTTGGTTGGCCCAGGCGCGGCTGGTGCTGCGGCTTCGAAAACAGGGAATGTCGCCCGAGGCCATCGCGCCGCTGGTAGAACTGTCCACCACCGAACTCGCCCGCATCCTGGCCGCCCCCTTGACCGACGGCGAAGCCACCGACGAGCACCTCAAAGCCCTCTATACAACAACGCAGAGTTGATCGGAATTTCCTGACGAATGAAGTGTGAGTTTGCAGCCAAAAAATACGCTGAGGACCCCTGGGTAAACCGCTCCACCACCGGTCGCATAACGGGAACGTGAGTCACCGAATGACCGAACAGAAACGGTTACTTTACGCGCTTTTTGAACGGCCATGAGTATTTTGGGATTTTCCTGAGATTCTCAACTGGGGTAAAAATTATCTTGATGAAAACAACCGTAAAACCAATCCAAAGGGCAAGAACTTGGAAATTTCCAGCGAGTTCCTCCGCATCAATAAAATTGAGGTAATAGTAGGCATCTTCCAGAATAAATCCGGAATAAGTCCCCCCAGTGATAACAGTATAGATGACACTCAGCACAATGATCATCAACAATTTGAGGGCTTTTGTGGGGTTGGGGCCCGTCCAACAAAACACCAACACCCCGGCATGGATGGCCATCATCACGCCAAGAGTAATACCCAGGAACGACAAAAATGGATTGATGCCGATCATGCCGTGTAAAAGATCAGGAAAAATCTCTATCCCAAATCTAACAGCCAGCGGGCCGACGATCAGTGCTACCAGCCATCGCAGGCAATCAACCACAAACATGCCCTCGGGCCTTTTCGGCTTCTG
>DAIQNO010000119.1:0-7208 GCA_036788355.1 Opitutales bacterium
TGCTGGGACTGTGCGGGCTGCGCTGGCAGTGGGGGGCGGAGGAGGCTTGGAGGGCGGTGCGGAGGGCGAGGCGCCCGCCGAGGGAGTAACCGACCAGCCAGACGGGCTCGCCAGTGGAGTCGTGGAGCTGCTGGCACCAGTTGAGGATGTCACGCTCGGGCTCGTCCAGGGAAAGTGTCCAGAGGTCGGGCGTGGCGACGGTGGCACCGGTTGCACGCAGGGGTTGGGCAACGGCTTCCCAGAAGGGTTGGCCGAGGCCGAAGGCTCCGTGGAGGCAGAGAAAGGTGGCCACTTGGGGGAGTTTTCTCCGGAAGGTTGGCGGGGGTCAATGGAGGTGACGAGCTCGACTGGGGGTGGTCGGGCATCGGCTGGGGCCGTGGGAGGAGTCGCGGCGCGACTTGGCTGAGGATGGGAAAATCGGCGGGTGGTTGGGGGTTATCGGAAACCGGCGGCGGCGTAGGTGGCGCCGCCAAGGAGGCGGTGATGCTGATCGTAAAAGGCGATGACTTGGCCGGGAGCGAGGGCGCGTTGGGGCTCGGCGAACTCGACCCAAAGGTGATCGGCGGCTGTGGTAAGGCGGGTCGGGGTCATCGGGTCGCGGTAGCGGACCTTCGCGAGGAGCGGGTAGGGTGCTTCGGAGGGCACGAGGGTGGCGGCATCGGTTCCAGTGGCCACCGCCGGGCCAGTTTTCGCAATAACGGAGGGCGGGGTGCGGCTCTGCCAGTTGGGAGGGTCGAGGGGCAGGCGTTGGGTGAAGAGTCCGGGGGCCTCGGGGCGGTCGAAAGCGACGCGGAGGGTGTTGGTGGTGAAGTCTTTTGCGACGACTACGTAGTGCTCAAAGTCATGGTTGCTGGGGATGCCGAGCCCTTTCCGCTGGCCGAGGGTAAAGTGGTGGAGACCGGGATGTTGGCCGAGTTCGCGGCCATCGACCGCGTGGATGATGGGGCCAGGTTGGTCGGGGATGAAGCGGGCGAGGAAGCGGTTGATGTCCACCTTGCCGAGGAAGCAGATTCCCTGGCTGTCTTTGCGGGCGGCATTGGGGAGGCCGTGGGTCTGGGCGAGGGCCCGGACGGTGGGTTTTTCGAGGTCGCCGATGGGAAAGAGCGCGTTCTGGAGCTGGTCTCCGCGCACCAGGGCGAGGAAGTAGGACTGGTCTTTGTTGGCATCGAGCCCGGTCGCGACGTTGACCCAGCCGTCCGCATTGACGAGGCGGCGACAGTAGTGTCCGGTGGCGATAGCGTCAAAGCCCTCACTGGTGGCGATGTCGCGGAGCAGGCCGAACTTCATTTCGCGGTTGCACATCATGTCGGGGTTGGGGGTGAGGCCTCGCCGGTAGCCCTCTACGAGGTAGTCCACGACTTTGGAGCGATACTCGGCGATGACGTCGATGACGCGGAAGGGCACCCCGAGGTGGGCGGCGACCGCGGAGGCGTAGCGGATATCCTCCTCCCAGGGGCAATCGGCAAAGAGGGCCTCGCCGGGTTCATCCATCCAGGAACGGAGGTAGGCGGTGCTGACTTCGTAGCCCTTCTGGCAGAGCCGCCAGGCGGCGACGGCACTGTCTACCCCTCCGGACAGGGCCACGAGGACGCGCTTTCCGGTGCCCGTGGGAGCTGCCGGAACCGGGTCTGGGGTCGTCATCGTGAAGAACTGGGGGCGGGAAGCCGCCCCTTAGCCAGGATCTACAAAACGCGGCCAGAGTCCACCCAGCGGGTGATGCTTTGGATGCGCCAGTTGACGAGGTTGCCGTCGATGTTGGTCTGGGCGCGGTCGCCGACGCGTTTTCCGATCAAGGCTAGGCCCAGAGGCGTCTTGTAGGAGAGGATGTTATCCTCTGGGGTGCTGTCCCAGGCACCGAGGATGGCGTAGGAGACCAGCTCACCGCCCTCACTGGCGAGGTTGACGATGGTGCCGACGCCGATGGTGTCGGTGGTGGCATCGGTGAAGTCGGTGACGCGGCAGCGGGCAAAGTCGTGCTCGAGCTGGGCTTTGCGGGCCATCAGGGTATCGTTGTCCTGGCGGGCCATCTTGTATTCCGAGTTTTCCTTGAGGTCGCCGTGTTCCTTGGCGATGGCGATGGCGGCCTTGTTTTCGGGAATGCGGATAGTGACGAGTTCGTCGTATTCTCGGCGTCGCGTATCGAGGGATTTTTGCGAGACGATGAGGTTCTCGCCGGCGGAGTCTGATTCACCCGAGATGAGGGTGTTGATCGATGGGTAGAGCTTGATGAAGCGCGCCAGGAGGGACTTCTTGGTCAATTCTTCGAAACCTTGGTTGAGCAGGAGGCGCTGGGCGAGGTCGCGGGCGACTTCATCGGAGGCACCTTCGAGCATGTCGGGGATGAGATCGGGATCGTCCGCGAGGGCGTCCGCCAGTTGGATGCGGCGGGTGCCGGCATTCTGGAGTGCTTCGTAGTCGATGGCGTAGAGCACGGCGTTGAGGAACTGGGGGTCGATGATGCCGTTGACCAGCTCGGCGAATTTCCGGGAGCGCCGGTTTTTGATGATCCAGTGCAGGACGGGGCCTCGCATGGTCTGTTCGGCCAGCCAGCGGTGGAAGATTTCGCTGAGGGGCTCGATGTAGTCGTTGTTAACCAGGAAGGAGACGCACTCACTGGTCATTTTGCCGCTGCTGTGGCGAAGAATGTCCACGATTTTATCCTGCCACTGATCCGGGTAAACGCGACGGATGAGGTCGAGAAAGCGTTTTTGGTAGCCGTTGGGGATGTCAGCGGCCAACTCGTGGAGGTTTTCGGTCTCCAAGATCAGACCTCTGGAGGTCGGTTCGATGAGTTCCGGGTCTTCGGAGAGGTGGCGGGCGAGGTCGTTGCGGACCCAGATGCCGTGGAGGCATTCTGCGCGGTTGAGGCCCTTGGCTTCCTGGATGGCCTTGGTGAGGTTATCGAAGACGTTGGGCAGATCGGCGGCGATTTCCTGGACGTTGTCAGAGATCTGGTAGAGCCGCTCGGCGATGAGGATTTTTTTCTTGGACTGCTTGGTCAGGTAGAACTCTTCGAGAATTTCCTCTTCGGGCTTCATGGGCTCCTCGCGGAGCACGTAGGGGTCGGTTTTGCGGGCGGGGGCGGCGATGCGGGGATCTTTGGCGATGGCCTTCTTGGCCGCAGACCACCATCTTTTGAAGCGATCGCCGAGGAGTCGCATCAGGATGCCTTCAAGCTCAGTCGGGTTAGCGGACTGATTAGGCATCTGAACCAGGATTTCGGCAATGAGGTCTGCCGGGCGCTGCTTGATCATTTCCTCGATGAGGTCATGTTCCAGGCGGTGGCGCACCAGGAGGTTGGAAGCGGGCAGGATTTCGAGCTTGTCGATGCAGAACGCCGGGTCCATCCGGTGGTTGGGGCGGTCGCCCTCAAAGTCGATGACGATGCGATTTTCGGTGGCATCGTAGGCGCGGATTTGGCCGAAACCGAAGGCGCGGTGCTGACAGTAGGCACCCGCTTTAAAGGCGGCCAACTTATCGCGGGAGGGTGACAAGCGGGGGTTTTGCTTGAGGAGGAGGTCGATTTCTTCTTGCGTCATGTTCAGTTGCAGGCGTTTGTGCTGTTCCCCCTCACCGCCGATGCCTTCTTCAGAAAACAAAAAAGCCACAGCCGTTTCAGGTTGGTACCAAGCGGCCGTGATGGCGGAAAGTTATGCGGCGAGGCCGGGAAGGGCAGACGCACTGTTGGATCAAGGATTTCGGGGGATTTTGCCCCTGGAGAGACGCCGTTGTCAACGCCTGTTTTTAGGAACGGTGCGATGGCATGGGCTGCTCAATGAGTTGATGAGGCGGCGCTTGAAGAGCACGCCTCGGCGGCTGCTGCATGGGGCCTTGCGGGTGGCTGGTTTTGAGTTGATCGAGGCCTTGCGCGAGGGGACGGCGGAGCCGGCGCAGATTGTCCACCACGCCGTAGAGTGGAGCAAGACTCACGCGGGCTTGCCCGAGCAGCGCCTGTTGAATGCGGTGCTGCGCCGATTTATCGACGACCTTCGCGAGATTTTTGCAGACGGGGGGGATGCGGCGTTGGCCCATGGCGTGCCGCCGCTGCTGTGGCGGAGTTGGGCGGATCGCTGGGGGGGCGACGGGGCGGCGGCGATGGCTCGCTGGCAGGCGGCACCGTCGCCGGTTTACTTGCGGTGGCGCGGGGAGACGCCGCCCTCGGGGGAGCTTTTTTCGCCGACGCGGTGGCCGGGGTTTTTCCAGACCGTGGATCATCGTTGGGTGGAGGTCGAGTCGCTGCTGACGGCGGGCGTTGCTTACGCGCAAGACCCGTTTACGTTGCGTCCAGTCGAGCTGCTGGATCCGCGCCCAGGGGAAGCCCTGCTGGATCTGTGCGCGGCTCCGGGTGGCAAGACGTTGTTGATTGCAGACCGGCTGAGGGAGCTGGCCGAGGGTCGGACAGCGGAAGGAGTAGAGGCAACCGATGCCAGTGCTGCTTCCCGGCTGGTGGCGGTGGATCTTCCCGGTCCGCGGCTGCTGCGACTTCAAGAAAACATGGATCGCGGTTTCGCCCAGGTGCCACGCTGCCCGGTGACGGTTCTGGGAGCTGACGTTTTGGGATTGCGTGCGGCGGAGCTGGGCCATTTTGACGGGATTTTGCTGGATGCGCCGTGCTCTAACACCGGGGTGATTCGGCGGAGACCGGATGTGAAATGGCGGGTCGAGGCGGGTGATGTCAGCCGTTGCGCGTCGCTACAAGGGCGGCTGCTGAGCCATGCGGCCTCCCTGCTGCGTCCCGGTGGACGGCTGATTTACAGCACTTGCAGCCTGGAGGTTGCGGAGAATGAGGGGGTGGTGGAGGCCTTTCTAGCGGCCCATCCGGAGTTCAGTCTGGAGGCCGGCGAGGTGAGCCGCCCGTGGGAGACCGACCACGACGGCGGAGGGGCCTTTCGCCTCCGTCGCTTAGCCGAGCAGGAGGCGGCCCCGTTGGGCGATCTAGGGTAAAATCCTTGGTGGGCTCTCTTGCGTGGGAAGGTCTTTTGGCTTCACGGTGAGTTGGATTTTCTATGATTCACCTTCTTGGCACCGTGGCGGCGATTTTGACGACGGCAGCGTTTCTTCCTCAGGCGATCAAAGTTATCAAGACGCGCTCGACCGCTGATCTTTCGGTGACGACCTACGGGTTGCTGTGGGTTGGGACCCTGTGTTGGCTGGTCTATGGGCTGAGTATCGGAAATCTGCCGGTGGTGTTTTCCAATGCGATCACTGGGGCGCTCGCGGCGGTGATACTTTGGATCAAGTTGCAGAGCCTGGGGGTTGGGTTTCGGGGCCTGGCCAATCCGACCGCAGAGTTGGGAGACGGTCGTTGAGGTTGATGGGCGGACGGCTCCGCAATTTTGTTTTGCTTGGGGAAGCGGGCGGCAGCTACCATCCGTGCCTGAACAATGGAATTGCCGAAGAAGAAAGCGGATCGAGAAGCCCTGAGTTCACCCTTGATGCAGGTTCCGCGCCTTCCGGTCAGGGCGGTCCGGGGTCTCTTAGATTTGGGGATCCGTTCCATTTTCGAGCTGGAGGGCCGTTCCCCGGAGTGCCTGTGGGCCGACTTGCGCCGCTTGCAGCCGGGGACTCCGGCGGACTTACTGCCGTATTTTCGATTGGCGGTCTATTTTGCTGAACATGGCACGGCGGCTGATGCGCGGTTGCTGCACCCCTCCGCCTGGCAAGACCCCTCCTGAAATCGTGGCTACTTTTCGACGCCTCCTGCCGTATCTGGCCGCTGAACGGGATCTGTGGTGGCGTTACGCGGCGGCACTGGCTCTGGGTCTGCTCTACGGACTGGCGACGGGAGCGGCGATCCCGTATCTGATTCGGGAGATCATGCCGGTGGTCTTTGACCGAGATGGCGGTGCCACGCCGGGGGCCGTGCTTTTCTACTGCCTGTTGCCGTTGGTGGTGATGTCGGTGCGGGCGGGAGCAGGCTTCGGCAACACTTATCTGGTGAGCTACTGTGGGCAGCATCTGCTGGAAAAATTGCGGTGCCGTGTCTTTGAGACCATTCAGGGGCTTCCGCTGGGCTACTTTCAGAAGCAACCGCCGGGGGAATTGATTGCGCGGGCGATGCAGGACACCCAGACGTTGCGCGATACGCTGAATCAGGTGGCGCAGGATGTCATCAAGCAGCCGGTGACGATGGTGGCGGCGCTGGGTTTTCTGCTGACCCTGACGCTGCAGAATGCCGAGGCGGGCTACCTGTTGCTTTTTGTGCTGTCGGTTCCGCTGGTGCTGGTGCCGATGCGCTATTTTGGCAAAAAAGTGGCGCAGCGGGCCAAGGCGATGTTGCAGCAGCAGGCGGAGTTAACGTCGCGGTTGAGCCAGAATCTGGGAGCCCTCTACGAAATCCGCGCTTTTAACCTCCAGGAGCGGGAGTCGCAGCGGTTTCGGGCCTTGGGTGCAGAGTTTACCCGGCGATTTTTGCGGGTGGTGGTGTTTAGTAACCTGCTTTCCCCAGCGGTAGAGGTGGTGGCCGCGATCGCGATCGCGGTGGCCCTCTATTACTCTTGGGTTGGCGGGATCGCTACGGAGACTTTCGTGGCGCTGATCTTGGCACTGTATCTGTGCTATGAGCCTGTGAAGAAGATCGGTCGGCTGCACGCCAAGCTCCAGGAGGGCATTGCGGCCCTCGACCGCATCGAGGCGGTGCTGGATCACCCAGCGGACCTTCCGGAACCAGCCGAGCCCTGCGTCTGGGAGCACCCGCAGGGGGCGATCTGCTTCGAGAACGTGACCTTCAGCTATGGGGAGGAGGCGGTGTTGCGGGACGTTTCGGTGACGATTCCGGCGGGCCAGACGGTGGCGCTGGTGGGGCCTTCCGGCTCGGGTAAGACGACCTTCTGCAACCTGATCCCCCGGTTCTATGAGCCACAGCAGGGGCGGATCACCGTCGATGGCCTCGACCTGCGCTCGTTATGCAGCCAGCAGTTGCGGGAGCACCTGGCGATCGTCCCGCAGGATCCGGTGCTTTTTGATGAGAGCATTCTGGAGAATCTCCGCGTGGGCCGTCTGAGTGCTTCGGATGAGGCCGTGGTGCGGGCGGCCTGTCGAGCAGAGGCTGACGGGTTTATCCGGGCTTTTGAGCAAGGCTACGCGACGCCTTGCGGTGAGCGCGGGGGGCGGCTTTCGGGCGGGCAGCGGCAGCGGCTGGCCCTGGCCCGCGCTTTTCTGCGGGATGCCCCGATTTTGATTCTCGATGAGGCGACCAGCGCCCTCGA
>DAIQNO010000120.1:0-6334 GCA_036788355.1 Opitutales bacterium
GAGCAGCCCGACTTCGTGGAAAATTGCCTGCGGTTGGTCGGCCAGCCGTCCTTGTCGGCCCAAGCTCAGGGTGCTTACTTGCTGCGAAAGTGGTGCAGTGAGCGCCCGTTGACGGCGGAACAGGGGACGACGCTGGCCGCGACCTTGCCCGGCTTGCAGGCTCTGCAGGCTCAGCTCTATCTTTGCCAGATCGTGGCCAGCCACCTCGAGGCCGCTCAACTGCCACCCCAGCCCACCATGGCCTTTCTGCGGACGGCCCGACAGCACCCGATGCCGGAGACCCGTGGTTGGGCGGTGGCCGCCACCGTGGCGCTGGGCCAGCGGCATCCGGCCTTTCGGCTGGAAGCCTACGGTGCCTGCCAGTTAGCCCGGAAGGATCCCGCCAAGGTGGTGCGAGAGCGCGTGGCCAAAGTGATGGAAAAATCGTATCTCGGCGCGTAAAACTCCGGTGCCAGCACGCTTAACTCGGTGGTCTGGCACCGACCATCGGCGCAAGGTGGTTTTGGGATTTACGCGCAGGCGGAAACGCGGCATCAATCCCGAGGATGTCGTCCCCAGAATCGTCTTCGCCGCGTCCGCGAAGTCGCCGCAGCCCCGTTGAAGTCCCGTTTTTTGGGAAACTGACCCTCAGCAACCTGCTGGAGTGGTTCGTCGTGCTTGGGGTCGGTGGGGCCATGGCGTTCCAGCTCCTGCAATATGGCGCGGCTCGCCCGGAGACGCAGTTGCTGGCCATCACGGGGCTGGCCGGCGTCCTGGGCTTGATGGGCTTGGTCTGGGTTGCCCGGATTTGGGATGGGCGCCTCAACCTCCCATGGGGCATTTTCGGCGCCGCGGCGGCGCTGCTGGCGGGTTGGTTGCTCCTGGGTAGCCGCGGGCCGGGGAACGCCCTGGAGGTGGCCGCCAGCGGCCTGCCGATGGTGCTGGTGGTGACGTTGCTGTTCCTGGTTTCCAGTGGTCCCTCGTCCCGGGCCCACCTCTGCGCCTTGCTCGTTTTCACCCTCGCGGCGGCCCTTTACGGGGCTTGGACGTCTTTCGATCAGTTCCTTGCCGGGCGACCCAACAGCCCGGCGATGCTCAGCCTCCTGAATCTCGGGTTGCACAACCTCGGAACGCCGGAGGTGTTCCGGGGTGCCGCCATCGGGTCGATGATGACCCCCCACGGGGCGGCCATGTTGCAGGTGGTCGCGGCGGTGCTCTGCGTCACCACGGCCTTGGCGGGCCGCGTCGGGCGTGAGGTGGCCGTACTGCTGTTCCTGCTGGGGGCCGTTTTTGCCTTCAGCAGCTTGTTGACGGTCAATCCGGTGGCCTGGTTCACGCTGTTTCCGTTGCTGGCCGTGGCTCCGCTGCTGGTGGGTAATCGGCGGCGGTCGCTGGTGATTTACAGCGTGGTGTTGCTCTTGGCGGCAGCGGGTGGGCTGGTGGCGTTGCCGCTCTTCCAAAGTAAAGTGGCGACCGGCTTGGCGACGACCTTTTCGGCGGAAGCCCTGGCGCAGCGGGACGGACTGCAAGACGTGGCCTGGGAGCTGGTCCGAGAGTCGCCCTGGGTGGGCGTCGGTGCGGGAAACTACGCGGTGGGCTATCAGCGCCTGGCCGGTGCAGAGAGTGGGGTGTCTGTGGCCCATCCCGCCTCGGATTTTGCTTACCTGCTGGCCGAGAGGGGGGTGCTGGGCGTTGTGCTGGTCTATGGCTTGGGTATTGCCCTGCTAGGCTATCTGGCTTGGCACCTGGCGCGGCTGCCGGTGATGGTCATGGTGGATCGCCTGGAGACCGTGCGCGGCCACCGACCGCGGGTGATTTCGGCGCGACGGGCGACGCTCGCCACCATCCTGCTGGGGCTGGCCGCCCTGCTCGTGGGCAGTTTTTTTGGGGTGGCCAGCACCACCCCCGCCGTCTGGCTGCTCGGGGCGGTCTTGGCGGGCGCGGGCCTGCGATTGTGCCCGCTGGGTGAGGTCACCGCCCCCAACCGCGCCTGGGTCGGCTGGTCCTGCGTGGCGGCGACCGGCGTGCTGATGATCACCTTGATCGCCTGGGCGTGGTTGGTGGTGCCGAGCGTCGTCCACGCCGATGAGGCCCTGCGCCGCCTGCACCTGCTGCGGCAGAACACCGTCACCGAGGGCCTCGACCCCCGCGTGGTGGACACCATTCAGCGCGATCTCGACCGAGCCCGGCGACGGTTCCCCACCAGCGTCACCTTGCTGACCGCCGAAGCAGAGGTGCTGCTGCTGCGCGGCTACGCCGACCTCCGCGCCGCCCGAGCCTACGCGGAAGCCGCCCTGCCCAAGCTGGAGGCGGCCCTGGTCGGTGATCCTCGCCGCTTGGAGAGCCTCATCTTGCTGGGGATCGCTCGTTGGATGGCGGGTGATCCGGTCGGCGCGGGCACCGCCCTGGGCGAGGCCACCCGACAGGCCCCGCAGTCTTTCGAAGCGTGGTTTCACTACACCACCTGGCTCAATGAGTTCGGCCTCGATCGACGCGCCGTCCTGGCCGCCCTGGAGCACTGCGAAACCCTCGGAGCCGGGCGCCCGGAGGTGGGGCAGCTTCGCGAAAAGATTTTGATGCCCTAACCCGCCAACCCTCGGCCATTTTCCCGTGAAACAAAACCCTACCTCCCCGATGGCTCCGCTGCACTTTCCCGCCCGATCCGTGTTGCCGCTCCCTAGGCCGGAACGTGGGCCAATTTGGGGCCGGAGGCTCTGCCAGGGCTGGGCCGTCGCCAGCCTGTTGGCGGTCGTTCCGGCACTGGCCCAGACGACACCCACCACGCCCACCACCCCAGACATCAACCGACCGGAGGTGACCACTCCCGCCGCGCCGCGTCCGATGGCCCCCGTCCGTGCTGGCGGAGCAGACGCGTCTGCCGGAACTGCCACCGGTGATCTCGCCACCTTCCCGAGCTACCTGCTGCCCAAGCTACCCCGCCAAGCCCCCGCTGGCGGCATCCGCCCCTACCTGGCCCTCGTGCCCCAACCCAACACCGAAGAAACCAGCGAAGCGCCGGCTACGGCCAGCGAACTCACCCCATCACCCTCCCCAGCCACCGACCCCGCACCAACCGACCCCAACCCCGACCCGCTCCCCAGCGAACGCCTCCGCCGCGCCCTCACCGGCACCGGGGAGTGAAGCTGCTGCGGCTCCGGAGAGGCGTCTTCATTTAGCAAACCTTAGATCTCGGGCAAAAAAAACCGCTGAACACAATTAAGTGTTCAGCGGCCAGACAAGCTGAGCCGAACTACCAGGAATAGGTCACAGAGCCGGCTGGGTTACCAGAGGCACCTACACCAGGGGCCGCCAGAACAATATTATTATCGACTTCCTGGATTACGATACCGTTGTAGACCTCACCGGCAACTGGCACGGGAGCTGCCACATAGGTAGGAACTATGTCGGCATAGGCAGCTGTGTTTGCGTTGTTCGCAAGGATGAATTGCTGAGCACCGCCAACAAGGATGCGCAGATTGTTGAGAACGGTTTTCGCACGGGATTCTTCGCGGACCTTGTTGAAGGCGGGGATGGCCATGGCGGCGAGGAGGCCGATGATGACCACGACGATCATGATTTCGACGAGCGTGAAGCCCTTCTTGGATGATGCTTTCATAATTTTGTATGAGTTGGGATTAATGATGTTGTCCGCTAAATTACCGGACAACTGTAGTATCGGACAAAAGGGGGCCGGAGCCAAGCGGAAAGTTGCAGCGGGGGTGGTTTTTCTAGGGATTTCACCTTCTTGACACCCGATCGTAACTTTGCCGCGCTAAGGTTCGGGCAGTCGCCGGGCGGAATCTACCGCTTTCCCTTGAATCGCGCTCTGGGGGCGTCAAGAAATTGTAAAAAAATGTTGGCCAAAAGCCGCCGGTTTCGGAGGCCGTTGGTGTTTCTGGGCTTTCGGGTGGAGTCAGGCGACGATGCGCTGGGTGAGGGTGGGGTCGTTGTCCTTCCAGACCGCTTCCAGACCGCGTTGGCGGATGGTGGCGGCGACGACGGCGGGCGGGCGCTCGTCGGCGATGTGAAATTGCTCGCCGGGTTGTTCCTGGGTGGGGGTCCAGGTGGCCTCGTCAAAATGGGCATAGCCTCCCGGTTCGGTGCTGCTGCCGGCGCTCATCAGGGTGACGCCGAGGGGCATCAGGCCGTCGCGGAGGGCGGCGGGCTCTCGGGTGGAGAGGGTGATGCCGACGGTGGGCAGGAAGAGGCGGAGGGCGCAGATCGTCTGGACGAGGTCGCGGTCGGACATGGCGAACTCGGGGTTGGGCTGCCAGCCGCCAGCCGCGGGCCGCATCCGGGGCAGGCTGATGGAGACGGAAGATCGCCAGCAGTGGCGCAGCAGGTGGCGGGCGTGGGCCGCTACGGACAGCACCTCGAAGCGCCAGTCGGCCAGCCCGAGCAGGGCGCCGATGCCGAGGCGCCGAAAGCCCGCCGCGGCCCCGCGCTCGGCGGTATCCATGCGCCAGGCGAAGTATTTCTTGGGTCCGGCGGTGTGCAGGCTCTCGTAGGTGGCCTGGTCGTAGGTTTCTTGATAGACGATGAGGGCCGAGGCACCGGCCTCGACCAGCGGGGCATACTCAGCGGTTTCGAGCGGTCCGAGTTCGAGGGCGACTTCGGGCAGTTGGGTCAGGGTCTGGCGGACGATGCGCTCGACATAGCCGTTGGAGACATACTTGGGGTGCTCTCCCGCGACCAGCAGGACGTGGCGGAAGCCTTGGCGGGTGAGGCGATCGACCTCGGCTTGCACGACGCTGGGGGCCAGGGTGATGCGGGGAATGTCGTTGTGGCGGGAGAAGCCGCAGTAGCGGCAGATGTTGACGCACTCGTTGGAGAGGTAGAGCGGGGCGAAGAGCCGGATGGCCCGGCCAAAGTGGCGTCGCGTGACGGCTTGGGAGAGGCCCGCGAGGGTTTCGAGGTGGCCACTGGCGGCGGGGGAGAGCAGGACGGCTAGTTCCTCCAGCGTACGCGGTGCGCCGCCGCGCAGGATGGACGCTGCCTCGCTGGTGGTCGCGCGTAGGCTCTGGCCGGCCCAGTCCCGCAGCGGGAGGGTGCTGAAGGTGCGCGAAAAGGCCGCTGCGGGGCCGTCAGTCGGCGGGTGGTATTTCCCCAGGGTGCTCATTGGAAAGTGGTTGCTGCCTGGACGGGTCAGATTGCCCAGGCGGGTCGAGAAAGGGTGAAGGTGGTGGGGTGGCGGCTAGAAAATGCTGCCTGAGGCGCGGACGGGGAGGGGGCCGCTGCTGAAGGCATCGACGGTCAGGCTGGTCGGATCACCTCCAGGGGTCTCGATGAGGACGCGGGCAGGGCTGGCTGAGCCGTCGGGAAAGAACTGGAGGCTCTCGGTGGCGGTGGTGCCGAAGTTGGGCTCACTACCGGTGGAAAAGCCGCGCTGCGGCAACAGCGGGTAAAAGGTCACGGTAGTGCCGGGGAAACTCGGGGCCGGGGTGGTGCTGGCGGGCTCGAAGTTGCTCGGCTGAAGGGCTGGCGCGGCGGCTGGGGCGCCGATGGCGGAGAGGGTAAACTGGCGGCGATCGGCGTCAAAGCGGATGCTGTGTTCCGTGCCGGTTTCGACGGCGAGGATACGGGCCTCGGCGATCAGCTCGCGCAAGTGGCCGACGGGGGAGGCTCGCTCCAGGGAGCGGATGAGTTGATCGAAGTTGTTGGTCAGGAGCCCCGCGAGGAGGGCGATGACCCCGAGCACGAGGAGCAGCTCCAGCAAGGAAAAGGCCCTTCGCGCCCCCGGCGTCGATCGGGTGATGAGCGATTTCCGGGTCATTTAGGGGGCCGACCAGTTGGTGATGTCGTCCGCCGTGCCGAGTTGACCATCGGGGCCGACGGACCAGATGTCGGGTCGGCCTTGGTTTTGCTGGCCGGGAAAGCGGTATTGATAGGGGTTGCCCCAGGGGTCGATGAGGTCGCTGGCCGAGATGCCGTAGGGCCCCTGCCACCGTCCGGCGGAGCCAGACGGGGCCGTAACAAGGGCACCGAGGCCCTCGGCGGTCGTGGGGTAACGCCCGACATCGAGGCGGAAGCTGGCCAGCGGGGCTTGGACGGTCTGCTGGACGAAGATGCGGGAAATCTGGCGCTCGGCGGAGCCGGCACCACCCACTAGCCCGTTGATCAAGACGGCCATCAAGGCCCCGACTAGGCCGATGACGATGAGGATTTCCAGAAGCGTGAAGCCGCGTGAGGCGAGGCTGCGGCATGAAAGGGAAAACGTGTGGGAGGGGTCGAGATGGCGTTGCATGATGGAAGTAACATCGACCGCGCTGTTGAACGCAAGTTTCAATCAGAATTGACGACGTCGGATGAAGAAAGAGGGCGGGGAGGCATAGAGCTGAGCAGCTTCGGGTGTCGG
>DAIQNO010000120.1:6344-7156 GCA_036788355.1 Opitutales bacterium
AGTCGCTTCGGGTTAGGTCGGGTTAGGTCGGGTCGAGTCGTGTCGGGTCGCTTCAGGCTGGGTTAGATTGGCCGGTGGAGGCGTTGCCAGGCGGTGGCCAGGCCGTGGAAGGTGAGTCGGGGGATGAGGTGCCAGTGGGCGGCCTCGGGAAGTCCCGCAACCAGCGGGATGGCGCCTCCGGTGACGATGATCGCGGGTGGGCCGTCCTGCGGCGGAAACATCGTCAGCCCCTGGGTTAAAAGTGCCCGCAAGAGCCCTAGGAAGCCAAAGCGACAGCCGAGGAGCATGGCCTCCCGCGTGCTGCGCCCTGGGAAGCCCGCTTCGGGGTAGAAGTTCAGCACTTCTTCGGGGGTCAGCCTGGGGAGGCGCGCGGTGCGCTGGTGGAGGTATTCCGTCAGTAGTCCGAGGCCCGGCGCAATCATCCCGCCGACGTAGCCCTCGTGGCGTCGGATGACCGAGACGGTGGCAGCGGTTCCCAGGTCGATGACCAGAGCCGGCAGACCGACCAGAGCTTGAGATCCCAGGGCGTTGGCGAGGCGATCCGGCCCGATTTCGCTGGGCTGCGCGTAGGTAATGCTCAGCCCCGGCGCGCAGCGGTCACTGACCTCGACCACAGGTCCGCGCCAGGAACCAGCGTCGTCGCTGATGGGGCGTCCCGACGGAGCGCTGACCGTGCAATCTCGCGCAGGAGCGCGGTTGCTGCTGGGCGGCTCCAGGGCCTGGCGCAGCGCCTCGGCGGCAGCGGGCACCACGGAGCACCAGGCCACCCCATCGACGTCCGGCGTGGCGCTCAACCGCCCAGCGAGGCCCGC
>DAIQNO010000121.1:0-7144 GCA_036788355.1 Opitutales bacterium
GGGCGGCGGCGATCTCGGCGTGCTGCTCACCCCGTGCGGCGGTCTCTGCCGGGTCTAGCGCAGTGGCGAGGGATTCCGATGCGGACCAAAGGCCCGGCATTTCCTGCGGGTCGTCAGAGTCCCTGCCAGCGCGGACGCCAGAGTTGGCAGCGAGGCAGTCATCGGGCTCCAGTGGGGTAAACCGCCGCGCCCGTCGCCAGGCATCGATAATGCGGTGGCGGCAGACTCGAAAGAGCCACGCCCGCCGATGTTCGCGGTCCGGCGGGGGCACTTTTCGAAAATAGCGTAAAAAGGTGTCCTGCACGGCATCCTGGGCGGTGTGCAGGTCAGCGGTCAGCGACCGCGCATACTGGGTCAGCGGCGGCGCGTAGGTAGCGACAACCGCGGCGGGAAGATCCTCGCCCAAGGGTGGCTCTTCAGCCGAGGGTGGCTCCTCGTCCGGTCTCGGTGACTGGTTCATGGGTGGCTCAGGGGGCAGGAGTGAAGGGTGTCCGGGCGGCTTGGCACCGCCTCGACAGCGGTCGCCCTTACCCCAACAACGCCCCAGCCACCGATTTCTTAGGCTCAACCCAGGATTTTTTTCGAAATCTTTGCCCCGGACTTCCTGGGGAGCAATTTCTCGATCTCCCTCGCCCTGACGCAACGCCCTCCAGTTAAAACTGCAGGATGGTCTCGAAGGCGACTTGGTGGGGGCCGTGGGTGGGGCCTTTTTCGAGTTGCAGGGCGTAATTGAGCTTTAGCTGGAGGTGGCGGTCGAGGCGGTAGCCCAGGGCGGCCTCGGCGCGGTGGACATCGTAGTCCCAGCGTTGGTCGATGGAGTCTAGTTCAGCGTGGAAAATCTGGCCAAAGCGGGCGGCGGCGTGCAGCCGGGCATCGACCTGGTAGCGGGCCTGGGCATACCAGGAGAGGGAATCGGCATTGCCCGCGTTGACGACTTCGAACCGATTAAGCATCAGCTCGGCACTGGTGCGCCAGCGGTGGTGTTCCCAGGCGAGGTCGGCCCCGACAACGATCTGACTAGGGTCGGCCAGGCCCTTGCCCGGCGGCAGGTTGAGTGCTGGTTTATTGAAGAGGTAGGGGCCGTAACTCCCCGAGAGACCGGCGGTCCAGGCGGGGTCGGGCAGCCAGGCAACGCGGGCCGTCACTGTCGGGCGGGAAAAGTCAAACTCGGGCCAAAAATAGGGCCGCTCCGAGGGGCCGCTATTGCTGACCGCGACGGCACCTTGCCAGTTTTGAACACTGCCAAAAATCGCCGCCCCGTGGGCGTAAACCGGCCCCCAAAAAATGGGCACCCAACTGGCGTTGAGGTCGTTGACCTCCCGTCTGGCCGCAAATTCAGCGGCGCTGGGCGGGGTATTCTGGTCGCTGACGGAGACCACCTGGTCGTAGGGCAGGGGAGGGCTGATGAAGGGGTCTTTCCAGGGGTCGTGGCGGCCCACCCAATTCCCGAAGACGGTGCCAAACTTGCCGACTTGCACATCTAGGTGCGCCGGAATCACCGTCAGGCGCCCATACCACTCATCGGCCCGCAGGCGCTCGATGAGGTGGACGCCGGGGTCATAGCCGCGGTCGTAACGGACCTTGGTGAAGGCGTAGAAGCGGTCGCCGAGGAACAGGTCACCCAGGATGGTGACGCGCGGCTCGACCAAAATGTTCTGGCCAGGATCGTTGACAATGATGCCGATCGGACGCTCGTCGTAGCCGAAGACTTTGAGGTTGGCCTGCACGCCGAATCGGGTTTCCAGTATGCCACTCGGCGAAGTGTAATGCAGGGCTTCGCCGAGGGCTTCCAGTGGGTGGCGACCGACCTCTGCCTGGCCCATCCCGGCGGGCATCGCCGTTGCGATGATCGCGACCGCGGCACCAGTCACGAAGCGCAGTTTTCGTAAAGGCCGACGGAGCCGACAGTGTCCCTGGGCATCTTCCGGGCGGACGGCGGTGCTGGCTGGTCGTCGAGGTGTCATGGCGGACTTCATACGCGAAAAGGGGCTAGGGTGGAGATACTCGGGAGGCTGTGGGCCATCAACCTGACCACCGGGACGGCGGCAGTAAGACCCTTTAGCGAAAGGGATTCACGGGGGTGTTTTTCCAGATCGTGCAGGCTGCCGGCGGTGGGTTCATCGAGGACCACCTCGCCCGCCCGAGCCTGCCCACAGAGCCGAGCGGCCAGATTTACCCGGTCGCCCAGCACGGTGTAGTTTAGTCGATCGGTCGAACCCATACAGCCTGCCACCACGCTGCCCGTAGCCAGTCCGATGCCAATCTGAATCGGTGGGCCGCGCATCGCCTCCAGTGGCCCGAGGTTCAGTCGGTCGCGCTCCTGTAGCATGGCCAGCGAACACGCGATGGCCCGAGCGGCGTCATCGCCGAAAGCGTGCGGTGCGCCGAAAAGCACAATAATCTCATCCCCCACAAACTTATCGACGACGCCGCCGAACTGGTGCGCCACCTCGGTCATGGCGGTCATGTGGGCGTTGATCATCGCGACCACCTGTTGAGGGTCGAGGCCGTCGCTGAGGGCGGTAAAGCCTCGGATGTCGCAGAAAAGCATCGTCACGACGCGGCTCTCCCCGCCGAGGACGAGTTGCCCGGCCAGCAGAAGGTCCGCGACGCGGCTGTCCGTGACGCGGTCGAGGACGTGGCGGACTTTTTCTTTCTCAAGGAGTCCCTCGCCCATCCGGTTGAAGGCCCGCTTCAGCGTCGCAATTTCGTCGCTGCCCCGCTCCGCCACGCGGTAGGTCAGTTGCCCGGCACCGATGGCCTCCGCCGCCTGAACCAGCTCCAGAACGGGGCGCGTGAAGCGGCCCGACAGCAGCGTCCCCACCAGGCCGCTGGCCAGGATCGCCACGGTGACCATCCCGGCAAGATACCACCACAGTTGGCGCCGGGCCGCGATTAACTCGCTGAGATCGTAAACAATCAACTCGCGCGCCGACGGGAATCCCGCCGGGGCTTCCAGGACTCCCTCGCGCATTAAAATGGGCGTTCCGTTAACCGTCATCGCCTTCAGCTTCCGGGATGGCAGCGATGCTGCCTCGGTCGTTCCCAGTTCCGCCGAGACCTGTTGCCCGGCCAAGATAGCGACTGTCGCTCCATCGGCACCGCCATCGGCCAGGATGGCCGCCTGCACGCGGGAAGCCTCCAGCGGCCCCGCTAGACCCCTCGCGGAGGCATCGACCAACCTCGACTCGATTTTCGTGACGCTAAGTCCAGGGTCGTCCTCGGTCTCCTCCCAGATTGTGCCGACCTCGCGGCCATCCCCGTCCTCGGCCTCTCTGCTGTCCACCGCCATCGGAAAGCCAATCACCAGAGTCCCGTAGAGGGTGCCCTCAAAGCGATTGGTCAGCGGCGCGAGATAAAACTCCATCAACCGACCTTCATTAAGGAGGTAGGCCGAGGCCGGTTTTTCCAGGTCGAGCCAGCGTTCCGGGTCTCCGACTAGGGCCACGAGCCGGGAGACCAGCGGGTCCTCCACGGGTGTGCCCTCTGGCACAATCGGAGGCGCGCCATCTGGCTGGGCAATCATGAAGAAGCCGCGTTGTTCATCGACGGGCCAATAGGCCGCCAGCAATCGAGGCAAAATAAAGGATAGATCCAGGGCCGCACGTTTTGCGTCACCTTCCTCCAGGGCGACGGTCAACCGGACATCGCGGGTGATCACCGCCACCGCCCGACGGACGACCTCCTGGCGGGCCAACCGATCACGCCGCAAGGCCTCGGCTTGCTCCACGACCTGCCGCTCGATGTAGGCTTGATACGTCGCCGAAAATTGCCACTGCAGCAGCAGCACGCAAGCCGTGGCGATGGTTACCGCACTGACGCCAATCGCCGCCACCAGCTTCAACCCCAGCGGCCAGCCCCGGGTCAGCCCTGGGCTTCCAGTGGCACCGCCAGAAGACTGGTTGGCACCGCGACGACCTTCCTCCACCTTGCTCTGTCGCGCCAGGGAGCCTCGGTCAGAACCCTCCGGAGGCCCGTGTTGCTCCGGGGCCGTAGCGGTCCCGACTTCAGCATCGGAAATCCCCGGCTGCCTGATACGGTTTCCCGCAGAAGGATGGGTGCCCATGACCAAGGGGGGTGGCGGCTTGGCAGGTGCTAAAATCGAAAAAGATTGGAGCGAACTGCGACTAGTTTTCGGCCCAACAGAAGTCAGACTCGGCCCGCTACCGCAGCGCCGCTGCCTACTCGGCGAAATCCAGCGTCAGCCATTGATCGGCCACCAGCTCGATCGGAAAGGTGTCCTCCCGGTGGGGGTCGATCCACACTTTCAGAACCTGCTTACCGGGTGGGAGGTCGGTCAGGGCGAAACGACCTTCGGCATCGGTCGCCGCAAAAAACGGCGACTCCAGCACCAGCAAAAAGGCCCGCATGTGCGAGTGGATTTCACAATAAACGGTTACTAAGCCAGGCCGCTCAAAAGTGACTGCTGGCGGCTCTTCGCCGGGACGATAGCGGCCCAGGTCGAAGGCCTTGACCCCTGAGTAGGAAAAAACGTTGTGAAAGGTGTCGTCGTAGTTGGGAAACTCGACCCGATCACCGCGACGCAAGGGCAGCACCCGCTGGTCAAATTGGAGGTGAGTCTGGCCCATCTGAAACGTGACGGAGGGGCGCGTGACCTCCGGAAAGGTGCCTTCCAGGTAAACCACCGCGATGGGGTCCGGAGGGCGCCCCGCCGTCGAAGCCGCCCCGCGGATGTAGCGGGCCGCGTGGCGACCAGCCCGCGAGGTAGGCTCCAGCATGACCCGTCCGCGAATCCCGGCCCGCCCAGCAGCGAGCGCTGGCGAAGCCCCGGCATCGGTGGCCGGTCTCGAAGCCACCGCTGAAGAGCCGCCTGCGGGAGGGTTGGGATGGCCATGATCGTGGCCGTGGTGCTGATGTCCGCCGCTCCCATGTCCATGCTCCGCCGTCTGCAACAACGGATCCGCGCTGGCCAGCGGTTGTAAGGAAAACGCCAAGATCAACCATCCGAGCAGAAAGGTCGTCGGCCATACCAAGGCGTCAAGCCGGCCCCCAACCGCCGTGTTGGCACGCGAAGCAGCACCGGTCACGCCCAGTTGCCCAAGCGGCGCTGCCGGTGGTGCTACTGTCGCGGCTTTTTCGATCCTGCTTCCCCTCATGGCTGCGGAGTTAAACGCCCACCCCCGGCGTTGGCAAGACCGGCTTATCGGCACCCACCGTCTTTAGCGAGACGCCGCCGTTGATGACGCCCTCAAGCTCCCGCCAAAGAAACCGTCAACTTGCCCCATGCCCTGTTGCTTACAGTGACGCAATGGCACCCGAGAGCACCTCGCAGGTTCGGTCGATCTCGGCGGGGCCGTGGGCCGTGGAGATAAAGCAGGTCTCGAAAGGCGACGGAGGAAGATAGACACCCGCCTTGAGCGCAGCATGAAAAACCTTCTTAAAGTGCGCCACCGCGCCCCCAGTGGCCTCCGCCAGGTTGGTCACGGGGTGCTCATTGAAAAACAGGGCGAACATGCTTCCCACTTGAGGCACCTGCAACGGCAGCCCCTTCGCATCGGCGGCCCTCGTCAGAGCCCCGGCAATGGCCCGCCCTGCCGCTTCCAGGCCCGCGTAAAGGTCGGCACCCCCGGACTGCAGGGCCTCAAGCGACGCCAGCCCCGCCGCCATCGCCAGCGGGTTCCCACTCAGCGTCCCGGCCTGATAAACCGGCCCGACCGGTGCCAGGCACTGCATGATCTCGGTGCGCCCCCCGAAAGCCCCGACCGGCAGACCGCCCCCAATAATTTTTCCGAGCGCGGTCAAGTCCGGCGTGATGCCGACCCGTTCCTGCACCCCACCGAGGCCGAGGCGAAAACCGGTCATCACCTCGTCGAAAATCAGGACGGTGCCGTGGCGCGTGCAAAGCACCCGCAAAGCCTCCAGGTAACCGGGCTTGGGCAAAATCAGACCGCAATTGGCGGGAAACGGCTCTAAGATCACCGCCGCAATCTGTTCCGGCCAGCTCGCGAAAACCCCCTGAAGCGCGTCGAGATCGTTGTAGTCGATCACCAGCGTCTCCGCCGCAAAACTGGCCGGCACCCCGGCACTGTCCGGCGTTCCCAAGGTCAGGGCACCGCTTCCGGCGGCGACCAGCAAGCTATCGACGTGCCCGTGGTAACACCCGCGAAACTTGACGATCTTGTCGCGCTGAGTAAACCCGCGCGCCAGGCGGATCGCACTCATCGTCGCCTCCGTGCCACTGTTGCAGAGCCGAACCTGCTCGATGCTCGGCACCAGGTCCACGATCCGCTCTGCCATCAACACCTCCGCTGGCCCGGGCGTGCCAAAGCTGGTCCCGCACTCCAAGGCCGCCTTCAGCGCCTCGCGGATCACTCTCGCGTTATGCCCGTGGATCGCCGGTCCCCAGGTGCAGACGTAGTCGATTAACTCCGCACCGTCCGCCGTGTAAAGCCGCGGGCCATCGGCCCGCACCGTGAAAAACGGTGCCCCTCCGACCCCGCGAAAGGCCCGCACCGGGGAGTTCACGCCACCCGGCGTCACCCGCTGGGCTCGGGCAAACCAGTCCTCCGAACTGGCGGAAGACAGGGTTTCAGAAGGCTTAGAACGTAACATCTACGACTATATCGCGCTGGCAGCACCCGGCGTCAACGACACCAACAACTAACTCTAAACGCCCCGACACCACTGAACGCCCACGGACACCACTGAACGCCCACGCGCCCCCGTTGCCGGGCAAGAGTGCTCTCTTTTTATCGAAAAAAGCACCGCCGCCCGAAATGGGACGGCTCAGGAATAGATACTCAGCAGCGTGTCGGCAATCACCGACGGGTTTTCGGCCACCTTGATCCCCGCGTCTTCCAGAGCCGCGATCTTACCCTCGGCACCGCCACTCTTGCCGGAAACGATGGCCCCCGCGTGACCCATCCGACGGCCAGCAGGTGCCGTCCGCCCCGCGATAAAGGCTGCGACGGGCTTCCGCACCTCCGCCTTGATAAAGGCTGCCGCCTCCTCCTCCGCCGTGCCACCGATCTCACCGATCATGATAATCGCTTCGGTCTCGGGGTCTTCATTGAACATCCGCAGCGCATCGATGTGGCTCGTACCGTTGATTGGGTCGCCGCCGATGCCGATGCAGGTGCTTTGCCCGTAGCCACGCTGGGTCAACTGAAAAACCGCCTCGTAG
>DAIQNO010000122.1:0-229 GCA_036788355.1 Opitutales bacterium
AACGACAAGAAAAAGCCGTCGGCCAAGGCACTCAGCGGCAGAGCAGCGGCCACAGCCACGGCAACGCGCCGGACAATCCAGTTTAGCAGTTTCATTTAACCAGAGATGATTTCGCCCAGGATCCAAAGTTGTCCACCAAAAACCGTGTCGTGTTTCGCAAGGTTGGGTAGGTTAGTCCTAGCAGCAGTAGGGGTAAAGAACTCTGGATTCGTTTGGCGGTAGGCAGCGA
>DAIQNO010000122.1:239-7113 GCA_036788355.1 Opitutales bacterium
ACAAGGCAATTACGCCCACAAATCATACTGTTTGTCAACAGTGCTATAGGGGCACGTTTTGCAGGAGTATCATAAAGTTTTGTCACGCGCTCTGTCAGAATACCCGCTCAGGGTGAGATAGTATTGCAATTCTCACAATTATTTTGGCGGGGGCACGGAAACACCGACAAGTCAGGTTTTCGTGAACCTCGGCAACTGCTTTTAGGGGGAAGGTGGGGCCGCAAGGTGTCGGTTTTTGGGTATAGATTGTTTTGGTGTGGGCGAACTGAGAATGGAGGTGCCAGCGCAATCACCTTTTTATTTAGGCGAGGCCGCGGGTGGAGGTTTCGACGAAGTGGATGAGGTTTTGGAAGGTGGGGGTGGGGGCGGCGGGGTGGGCGCGGAGTTGGGTGAGGGCGTCGGCACGGTTGAGGTTTTCTCGGTAGAGGATTTTGTAGGCGGCTTTGAGGGCGGAGCGTTCTTCGACGGTGAAGCCGTGGCGTTCGAGGCCGACCTGGTTGAGGAAGCGGACGGTGGCGGGGTTGCCGTCGGCGAGGAAGTAGGGTGGGATGTCTTGGACGGCTTTGGAGCAGGCGCCGATCATGGCGTGGTCGCCGAGGCGGACGAATTGGTGGATGCCGACGCCCCAGCCGATGTTGACGTGGTGGCCGACTTCGACGTGGCCGCCGAGGGCGGAGTGGCTGCTCATCACGAGGTGGTGGCCGACTTGGCAGTCGTGGGCGATGTGGCTGTAGGCGAGGACGTGGCAGTGGTCGCCGACGGTGGTGAATTGGCCGTCGGCGGTGGCGCGGTGGATGGTGACGTATTCTCGGAAGACGCAGCGCTGGCCGATGCTGAGGCCGGGCTCACCGCCGCGAAACTTGAGGTCGTGGGTTTTGCCGCCGATCACCGCGAAGGGGAAGACTTCGCAGCCGGCGCCGAGCTCGGTGCGGCCCTCGACGCAGGCGTGGTGGTGGAGGCGGCAACCGTCGCCGAGGACGACGCCCGCCCCGAGAAAGGCGTAGGCCCCGACCTCGACGCCGTGGCCGACTTGCACGCCGGGTTCGACGATGGCGGTGGGGTGAATGGTGGTCTCGCGGGGGCTCGGTTCCATCCCGCAGACGCTTCAATTTTGGTGGCGGGGCGGCAATGGCAAAATGTCGGGTGCGGGCAGCGCGGGGGCTGGGTTCGCGGTGGGTCTGGGCCGCGGGCGACGCTCTGGGGGTGGGTTGAAGGTGAGTTGACGGGAAAAGGTGGGGAAAGGGCGTGGTTCGACCTTGCCAAGGGGCAGATTTGCGGAGATGGTCTCGTCCAACGGATCCTCTGCGGTGTTCGAAACCCAACACGCTCTTATCCTTTAGTTTTAATTAGGGAGCTTGCCCCGATCTTGGTTGACGCCCTGCCGTAAATCGGAAGGCGAACGCCAAGCGGAAAGCACCCACCTTTACCGATGAAGGTAAAAGAGTTTTTTACACGGCACAGGTGGAGGATCCGTGCTATTTTTTCGCCTGTCCAAGGTCTGGGTGTCCTTGACGACTGCGGGGTCGTCGGTGGGGCAGCGGGGTCGGAAGGGGATTCCGGCGGGTTGGTTGAGCGTTAGGCGGGACCCTTTGCGGGAGGCGGCGGTGGTTGGGCACGTTTTGGGCAGTTTTAATCTCCTTGCGATGGGGGGCGTCGTGGGACATGTTTTTGAGCATGGCGATGGATAGTCAGACCCGCCCGCTGATTTTGCGGAGTAACCGCTTCTTGGGTTCGGCGATGCTGGAACGGGAGCTGATTTCGAACGACATCCTGGAGGAGGCCAACGAGCGGCTGCTGGAGATCATCCAATCGGGGGAGACCAGCAATGCGAGCCTGCTCTACGTGCTGTTGTTTGACCTCAAAAAGCTCAACGAGGCGAAGTTGATCGAGAGTGTGCTGGAGAATGAGAAGCTCGGGGCGATCGACCTGGAGAACTACCAGTTAGACGGGGTCGGCGACCTGGCGTTGGACTATGGCCTGTGCCAGGCGACGTTTACGGTGCCCTTTGACAAGGTCGAGGGGGTCTGGCTGGTGGCGACGGGGTATTACCTGAGCCGCCCGGCCATCCAGCACTGGGAGCAGTTTCTGGCCGGGCCGGTGGTCTGGTATGTCAGCTCGGTGCAGTCGATCATCAACGCGGTGGAGCGCCTAAAAGGTCGGAAGGCAACGTCGGGGGCCCTGGTGGCTTCTTAGGGGGCGACGGGGTGGTCGCGGCGGACTTTACGCTCTTGAAACGGTGGGCTTTTGCTGGTGCGGTGGTGGTTGAGTGTGGTAAACCGCTTAATCTTCCGTCATTTTCACTGCTTTGGGGCCCCCGTGACCGTGGGTGCCCTTTCCCCTAACCAACCTACCGCAGACCGAAGCTTACGACGGCAACCCGCGTCACTCCCATGGCCAAGATTTTGATAGTTGATGACGACCGGGACTTTAACACGTTGTTAAGGGACATTTTTGAGCAGTCGGGCTACGAGGTGACGAGTGTTTTGGATCCGTTGGAGGGTTTTGAGCGTTATCGGAAGGAGCGGTTTGACGTGGTGGTCTCGGATCAGAAGATGCCGGGGCTGACGGGGGACGCGATGATTCGGAAGATGAAGGCGGTGCGTAACGACGTGCCGATCATCATGGTGAGTGGTTATCTGGATAATGAGACGATCCGGAGCCTGATCCGGGAGGGGGTGGGGGGGATTTTCCTGAAGCCGTTGAACGTCTTTTCGCTGATTAAGCGGACGGCAGCGTTGATCGAGCAGCAGCAGCACCGCCAGTCCCGGCGTCGGGCGGAGCAGGGGGGTGAGCCGGAGCCCTTTCTGGATTACGACCACGGGCTGCCGTTTCCGTTTCGGACGTTCCCGTGCAAGGCGTCGGGGTCGCTGGACTTTGCGAAGCGCCTATATGATTTGCGCGGCTTTAAGAGCAACCTGCTGGTGGTGGGGGGTAAGGGGACAGATTTGGCGGCCATTACACGGGATTTAACGGGCTTTCCGACGGACGAGCGGGACTATTTTTGCCAGCTCAACGCGACTCAGCTCGATGCGGCGACGTTTCAGCAGAGCCTGGCGGATGCCCGCCAGCAGCACGCCACGCGGTTTACGGCGATCGTGGCCTACCCCAACACGCTGACAGCCCCGCAGCGGCAGCTTCTCTACGCCGCCACGCGGGCGGAGGGGCCGTTCCGTGAGGTCGAAATCCCAGTGCGTTATGTCTTTTTCCTGACCGACGAGATCGACGCGCTTTATGACCGTGGGGAGCTGTCGGACGATCTTTACATGTTCCTGGGCACGCTGGAGGTGCGGGTGCCCGATTTGCGTGATTTACGGGATGACCTTCCGATCATGATGCTGCGCTTCCTGGGTGAGGAGGCCACCCAGCGGCACCTTCAGCCGGTGCGGGAGTTGGAGTCGCGGGCGAGGATCTTTATCCGCGACCGGGAGTGGCGCGGGAACTCACTGGAAATGCGGAGTTTTTGCCGGGAGCTGGCGGGGCTCGAAAAGCCGATCTTGACCCGCGAGGATCTGGAGGCGGTGGAGCGTGCCCTGAATCTGGGCAAGGCGAGCTTTGGGGGCTTCGACTTGCGGTCGGAGCTGCGCCAGGGGCGCCAGGACTACTGCCAAGCTGTTTTGAAACTTTGTAACGGCAGCTTTGAGCGGGCGGCGCGAGTGCTCGGCACCGAAGAAGGCTTTCTCCATTCCATCCTGCCCCCGGCATGAATCCACGGCAACCTCACCACGGCTCTCTCTACGCCCGCCTAGCCTTCGATGATCGCTTTATTGCGCGGCGGCGGGAGGGGGAAAAGCTCGATGCCAACCGCGTCAGCCTGCTGGTGACGACGCTGCAGCGGACGGCGTCGGGGCTGAGCCAGTTGCTGGGGCTGGGGGTGCCGCAGTTGATCGAGTCGATCGGGCGTGGGGAGGCGATGAGCATCGCCCTGAGCGCGGCGGAGATCCAGTTTGACTGGTGGCGGGAGGTGGTGGCCTGGGCAGATTTTGTGCCGGAGTTACGGGAGTCCACCACCATCTTGCCGGACTACCCGCTGGTGCCCTCTCCGCCGGAAATTCGGCACCTGCTGGAGGCGGAGACGGCCCTGCGGTCGGTGTCGTTCCAGCGGTTGGCCTCGGGTAACTGGGAGCACGCGACCTTTGACGCAGGGTTGCCCATCTTGTCGTTGGAGAAGGTGGCGATGATGATGTTGCAGATCGACTTGCTGTGCCGGGAACAGGGCTACCCCCGAGGGCGGTTTCACCTGGCTTGCGAGCATGGGAGCCTCTGGTTTTGGGTGTCCGAGCTGGAAAATCTGATGCTGGCCCTGGCCCCCAATGACCTTCCAGCTCGTGACCTGCAGCTCTTGGTGCGGTGTGGGGAGGCGTTTCAACTGACCTGATTATCGGGGCCTAGAGAGCGGGGTGGGCGTGGTCAGCGCCGGGTGGGATTAAATCTGTGGGAAGGCGGCGGTCAATTTCGCCAGTGACTTTACTGGGAGCACCGGCGTCGTCGCCGGTCGGTTTAAGGTGGGGTGCCGACGGGGACGTCGGCGCTCCCAGGGGGGCTCGATTCTCGCTTGCGGTGGGTGGGCCGAGGCTTGCAGCCTCGGGCGTGTAGGATAATCTTCGATGCTTATGAGTGAAAAGACCTTGAAGTTTGCGGTGTTGCCGGGTGATGGGATCGGCCCGGAGGTGATGGCGGCGACGCTGCGGGTGCTCCATGCCTTGGCGGAGGGCCACGGGTTAAAGCTAGACTACGCGGAAGCGGATGTCGGTGGCATTGCCATCGATCGGCACGGGTCGGCCTTGCCTGAGTCCACGTTGAAGGTCTGCCGGGAGGCCGATGCGATCCTCTTCGGCTCGGTGGGCGGCCCGAAGTGGGAGTCTCTGCCACCGAAGGAGCAGCCAGAGCGGGCGGCGTTGTTGCCGATTCGCCGGGCCTTTAACCTCTTCGCCAACATCCGCCCTGGGTTGCTGTATCCGGAGCTGACCGACGCGTCGCCGCTGAAGTCGGAGCGGATTCCGGAGGGCATCGACATCGTCTGCATCCGGGAGTTGACGGGGGGCATCTACTTTGGGCAGCCGAAGCGGACGGAGGCCCTGCCGGAGGGTGGGCATCGGGCGATCGACACCATGGTTTATACCACGGCGGAGATTGAGCGGATTGCCGAGGTGGCGGCCCAGACGGCCTTGGCCCGGGAGGGCCGGGTGTGCTCGGTCGATAAGGCCAATGTGCTGGAAACGTCGGTGCTGTGGCGGCAGACGGTGACGCGGTTTTTCGCGGAGCGCTACCCTCAACTGCGATTGAGCCACCTTTACGTCGATAACGCGGCGATGCAGTTGGCCCGCGACCCCAACCAGTTTGACGTGTTGTTTACCGAGAACATGTTCGGGGACATCCTTTCCGATGAAATGGCGGTGATCTGCGGCAGTCTGGGGATGATGGCCAGTGCCAGCCTGGGCACGGGCCAGAATAGCCACGGCCAGCCTTTCGGCTTGTATGAGCCGGCCGGCGGGACAGCGCCGGACATTGCGGGGCTGGGCATCGCCAATCCGTGCGCGCAGGTGTTGTCGGCGGCGTTGATGTTGCAGCACTCTTTTGGGCTGGCGGCGGTCGCTGATCAGCTAAGGGCGGCGGTGCGGGCGGCGGTCGTCGGGGGCACCCGGACGGGCGACATCGCCTTCGGCGGGCCGTCGGTCGGCACGGAGGCCATGGCCGATGCCATCATCGCCAGGCTGGCCTAAGAGGGGGGCAGGCACCGCTTCCGGCAAGGTCTAGCGGCGGTGCCTAAGATTTTCTCGGGAAGAGTGCCCTGTTTTTCCGCGAGATCGGGAAGCTCTGGCGGTGTTTCCCACCCGCGGTTTCTAGAGGCGGGTTCCGTCAGTCAGGACGCGGCGGCGGAAGGCTTCGAGGACGCGGTGGGTGACCGGTCCGGGTTGGCCGTTGCCGATGGGTCGGGCGTCAACTTCGACGACCGGGATGACCTCGGCGGCGGTGCCGGTGAGGAAGCACTCATCGGCGATCCAGACGTCGTAGCGGGTCAGGTCTTTCTCGATCAGCGTGAGGTTCAGCTCGGCGGCAATTTCCAGCACGGTTTCGCGGGTGATGCCAGTGAGGGAGCCGGAGTTGACCGGTGGGGTGATGAGGCGCCCGCGATGCACGATGAAGACGTTGTCGCCCGAGCATTCCGCGATGTAGCCCTGGTCGTTGAGCATCAGGCATTCTTGGCAGCCGCTGTGCAGGGCCTCGATTTTGGCCAGGATGTTGTTGAGGTAGTTGAGGCTCTTGACCATCGGCGGCATGGCCGCGACGCTCGTGCGGCGGGTGCTGGCGGTGATGATTTTGAGGCCTTCGGTGTAGTATTTCACCGGGTAGAGCTGGATGGCGTCGGCGATGCAGATGAGCTGCGCTTCGGTGCAGCTGTAGGGGCTGAGGCCGAGGGTGCCGATGCCGCGGGTGGCGATGAGGCGGATGTAACCGTTGCTCAGACCGTTGATGCGGCAGCTCTGGCAGACGGCTTCGGCGATTTCGGCCCGCGTCCAGCGCAGCTTGAGGAGGAGGGCCTTGGCGGAATATTCAAAGCGCTCCAGGTGTTCTTCGAGCTTAAAGACGTTGCCCTCGTAGAGGCGGATGCCCTCGAAGATCCCGTCGCCGTAGAGGAACCCGTGGTCGAAGACGGAGACTTTAGCTTCCTCCTTGGGAAAGAACGCGCCGTTGATGTAAACTTGCATACCGTGGTGTGAGGGTCGTCGCGGGCGGGCCTAGTGTCCAGCGGGAAAACGTGATTGGAGGATGGAAAGTGCCTTGAGGTGGGACCGGGGCTGCGGCTTAGGTCGCTGTAGGGGTGGGGCAATCTGGCACTGGGGGAAGGTGGGGTTTAAGGGAACGGCTAGTGTCC
>DAIQNO010000123.1:0-6984 GCA_036788355.1 Opitutales bacterium
GAAACAGCATTACCTATTGCAGACCGACGGCAGGCGTCTTGTTCTGACGGGCTTTTCGAGCTTTGTTCCCGGATTCGGGGCGACAAAGCACACTTAGGGGTCACTCATCAGATCGTCCGTGCAAACCATCATTAAGATAGACATCGATCCGATACTAAAAATGCAAGATTCTTTCAGGAAACCTCCAGATTACCGACACCTTCCCGCATCGCTAACCGTGCCCAGAACGAAAAGAGGCGTCTGCAGGCGGCAGGAGACGCGTTCCCTTTGGATGCGCCTCAATCTTCACCTTTTCTTCGTCGTCAATCTGCCGAAGGGCCTTCACCATAGTGATCACGTCGAAACCATACTTCTTTGCAATTGCCGTTTTTGCTCGGCGCACTTCGGAAATCACTGGATCCGCAGCGACCATTGAACTGTCAGGTGTCTTCATCGTATTGGATAAGCTCTTCTGGGCTACACATGATTGGCAATGAAAATCCATAATCGCCAACCACCGCCCGTAGGCGATCCCTTGTATATGGGTTGGCAATATGCTTAAAGTTCCAGGTCACCAGGAAGTTCATTTTGTGCAAGGAAGCCACCGCGATATGAACGGCATCCGATGCCGCCTTGTCAGGCACCAGGCCACACCGAATCAGAGCCTTAGCTAGAGCGCCAACTTCCTCGGTAAACTCCAACTTAGCAAGTGGCAAAAGCAGTTCCAGCCGCTGCCGTGCCATCTCCGCATCGCCAAGCATTGCTTCCTGCAGGACCTCTTGCGACGTGAATAAGGCAAAAGACGAGCAGCCACCATCCCACCACGCACGCGTGCTGGCCTGTCTGGATGCTTGAATCACACTCATGGAAGGCCGTGCTACGTAATAGCTCGGAATAGTTGTTTCAATGTAGGCACTTGCCATAGCCCTTAACAGTTTCGCAAACCTCTAAAACTCAGCCAGGAAGGTGTTTAGCGCGAGTGGCCCTTAAGGTGGGACCGGGAAGTATCGGCTAAAATCCAGGAAACCGTAAGACCAACAGTTAGTTTAGACGTTATTCAGTTCGAGATCCACCGTCAATTGCTTGAGTCCGATCGTTGGCAGGGGCCATGGGCGGCCCTGCAGCCCTGCGGTCTTCAGTTGGAGAAGAGGCGGGTGACTTTGCGGAGGAGGCTGGTGGGGGTGGCGTCGGCGGGTTGGTCTTTGCGGGAGGCGAAGTGCAGGAGGCCGAGGACGGTGCTGAACTCGGGGCCGCGGACATCGCTGCGGACCCAGCCGGGGTTGACGCCGATGATGGCGGGCACCCCGAAGCGGGCGGACGCCACCTCGGCCAGGCCCGGCAGTCGCGCGACGCCTCCGGTGAGGTAGATGCCGCCGGAAAGGCAGCCGGGGTCGGCCAGCGGCCCTAGTTGCTTGCGGATGACCTCGAAAAGCTCGTCGAGGCGGAGGTTGACGATTTTGATCAGTGAGCCCCGCGGGAGGCGGCGGTCACCGATGGCCTGGTCGCCGACGACCCAGAGGTGCTCACCGAGGTCGGCATCGGTTGCAACGGCTTTGCCATACTCGTGGAGGAGCCGGTGGGCATGGCCGGAGTGGATTCGCAGCCCGAGGGCCAGGTCGTTACGCAGGTGGTCGGCGCCGACGGCGACGACGCCGGTCTGCGCGGCCAGGCCGTCCTGAAAGACCGCCCAATCGGTCGTCCCGCCGCCGATATCGACCAGCAGGCTGCCGTTTTGCTTGGCTTCCCGCGGCACGACCACAGCTGCGCTGGCCACGCTGGAAACAATCAGATCCTCGACGTTGAGGCCGTAACCGTTGACGATGTGGATGAGGTCGCGCACCTGCTTTTCCTCGGCGTGGATGTTCCAGTAGGACGCTTCGAGGCGGGAACCTTCCCGCCCGAGGGGGTTGGGCTCTAGGTGGCCATCGAGCCGAAAATGGTTGCGGACGTGGTGGATGTAAATGCGACCGGGAGGCAGTTCTTTGCGCTTTCCATCCCGCAGTGCGCGATCGATGTCCGCCTGGCGCACCCGGCCATCGGAGCTGCTGACGGTGGCCGAGCCAGCCAGCCGGAACCCCTCCAAATGGCGCCCGGTGAGGGCCAGAAAGACGTCCTCGAGCTGGACGCCAGCGCTGGTTTCCGCCTTGGCCAAGACCTGGTGGGTGATCTCCTTGGCGGCGCGAAAATCGACCACTGCGCCCTTGCGAATCCCCTCGGAGGGCCCTTGGGCCACGCCGATGATGTTGAGGGCCACCGGCGGCTGGCGGCTGACCTCACCGATCATCACCTTAACGGTGCTGGTGCCGATCTCAACGGCACCAAAAACTCGCAAAGCACTCATGGATTCGAGGGTTGGACGATAGGGAAGGAAAAAGGGGGCGGCGGGGCGAGCTGGGAAGTGGTTTTCGGGGACGATCGGGCCGTTTCGGCGATCAGCGAGGACTGGTGCGAGGCGGACGGGAGCCCGCACCGCTGGGGGCCGCGGCTAACCGCTCCACCGAGAGCACCGGATGCGCCAGCGTGAGATCTAGTCGGTTGAAGGTCGGGACGTTGCCGAGGGCCCGCTCTGCCTCAATCCGCTGCCAACGCTGCACCGCCGTGCCGACCTCACGCGCAGGCACGCGCACCGCCACGAGGTTGGCGAGTTTCAAGGTGATGACCGGAAGAACCGCGTGCGGGGACGGGTCGTATTCCGAGACATCGACGGTGGTGATCTGGCGGGCTAAATCGGGAGCCTCGGCACCCACCGTCGAAAGGAGGAGATCGACGGCACCGATGCCCTCCAAGGGCGCATAGCGGCCCGTTCCGCGTTCCCGCAAGGTGGCACCGACCAGCACGGGCAGGGATCGCAGAAGGGTCAAGGGATAGTCTTGCCCCTGATAGACCGTGCCGTCAGCGGCCACCAGCCAGAGCTGGCGCTGCCCCGAGGGGCTCAAAACGACCATCCGCAGCAGCGGAAACCGCTCCGCCACCTGCACGTAGAGGCCATCCGGAGCGATCCGCGTGACCTCGGCGGACTTTACCTGGCCGGTTTGCAGCAGGGCCGCCCGCAGGTCGGCCACCGGCGTCTCGGCGAGGGCCATGGGCTCCAGCGGCCAGACTTCGCCCAGCCATTCCTTGGCGAGGACGCCGTCGGTATGAAACCGCACCTCCCGCACGGCGTGGGGCGGCAGCCCGCCCTCCGCCCGGGCCTCCAAAAAGGCATCCACGGCCCGTGCCCCCAACCAGACCCCACCGCCCACCAGAAAAAGGGCTGCCGAAATACCCCCCGCCACCAGCACGCGACGCCCGAGGCGGCGCCGACGCGCGGGTTGGCGCACCTTCCGCGAGCTGACCTGCTGGATGTCCCGCCAGTGAGGCGCGGGAGCTTCAGGTTCATGATTGTGAACCGGGGGCATGGAAAAACAATAGGGGTGAAAAACGGCGTCGCGAGTTGGGTGGGATGGACGACCAAAATCGCCGAGATGGTTCTGATGACAATCCCCGCATCTGAAAATTGGAGTAAAGCTAGTTCTCCGGAGAAACCACCAAACGCCGTTGTGATTGAACATTACACCGCCGCGGAACTTTGGGCGAGCGGTCTGTTACCTTGGCCCGGCTGGACGAAACTCGGCCGCCCAACGCCCCAAAGCAGGTTCCACCAGGTGGCGGATCAGCTCCGGGAAGCTCCAGCCGATGGCGGCTGCCGCTTTGGGCAGCAGGCTGGTCGGCGTCATGCCGGGCAGGGTGTTGACCTCGAGAAACCACGGCTGCCCTCCGCCGTCGATGATGGCATCGAGCCGCGCCACATCGCGCACCTCCAGCGCGTCAAAAGTCGCCTGCGCGGCCTCGCGCAGGCGGGTCAAGACGGGCTGGGGGAAATCTGCCGGGCAGTAGTAGGTTGTCTGGCCCGCTTGATACTTCCGGGCGTAGTCGTAGGTGCCGCCCAGTGGACAGACCTCGACCTCCGGCAGCAGTTGCCCGCTGAGCCACCCGACCGTGACCTCCCGACCGCTCACCAGCTCCTCGGCCATCCACGGAACCGCCTCGCCTCCGCTGGGAACTCCCCCAGTCAGCTCGGGGGCACCCTCGGCCTCGCCGAGCATCCGCCCGACGCCCGTCAGCAGTTCCTCCGCAGTTCTTGCCACCACCAACCCCAGGCTGCTGCCACCCCTGCTCGGCTTGAGTATGGCTGGAAGCTCCACCGCGTCTGCAATGGCAACCGCCACCTCCCCCGCCAGGTCCATTTTCGCTCCTGCTGCCCCCGACGCCAGCGGTTGTTTCAGACCCGCCGTCGAAAGCCACTGCCGAGCCACCCGAAAGCCGTGTTGGGCGGCGACGAGCTTGGCCGTCGGCTTATCCATGCAACGCGCACTGGCCGCCGCCGCTGAGCCCATAAAGTGAAAACCAGCCGCCGTCAGTTGCCGCTGCAAGGTGCCATCCTCGCCAAAGCCGCCGTGGAGCACCGGCACCACCACGGTGGACTCTGGGCTCCCGAGGGCGCCCCATGGCACCTCGTCGGTCGTCAACTCCACCAGGACAGCCTCGACACCCGCCTGGCTGCGGAGGGCCTCGAAAACCGCCCGCGCACTGACCTGAGACACCGCAGCCTCCGGCGAAGCCCCACCGCCCAACACCACTAGCCGTGGCCCTCCATTAACGCTCATTGCCCACCCCCTGGTTCTTCATCAAGACTGTCAATCCCCGAGAAAATCTCCCTTCCTGCGACTGTCGCCGCTCCGCCGTCCGACCTTTCAACGGCGTCTCCCCAGACCTCTTCCCAGGACAGGCCGACCAGAAGCGGCTCTGGCTCCAGCCAGACCCCACGGGCTTCCGCAACGGCCCTTCTGGCATGGCGGGCGACGGCCAAGACGTCAGCAGCGGTCGCCCCGCCCTGGTTCACGATGAAGTTCGCGTGAACTCCGGAAACCTCCGCTGGGCCCACGGCATGGCCCTTGAGCCCAGCTTGGTCGATCCAGGCTCCGGCATGGCCACCGGGCGGATTCTTGAAAAAACACCCCGCACTGGCCTCCCGCGGCTGGGACGCCTTACGCTGCTCACTCAAGGCCGCCATCCGCCCCAGGATGGCCTCCGGCTTAGCGCGGGCCGTCGCCCGTAAGGTGGCCCCGAGGACGACCTTCCCGTTCAAACCTGGGCAACAACGATACCCGGCTTGCAGCTCCGCGCCGCGCAACGTCTCGACCTCGCCACCCCCGAGGTCTAGGACCTCCACCGTCTCGACCACGTCGCCGATCCAGCCCCCCATCGCCCCGGCGTTCATCACCAGGGAACCACCCACGCACCCTGGGATCCCCTCCATAAACTCCAGGCCGGCCCAGCCCTCCCGAGCCGCCGCTGCGCACAGCTCCTTCAACCGCACCCCAGCCCCCACCAGAAAACGCCCCTCCGCCGTGACCTCGATCCTCCGCCAAAACGGGTGCCGAAACGCCACCGCCAGCCCTGGGAATCCCGAGTCGGCCACCACCAGGTTCGACCCGCGCCCCAGCAAGAAAACCGGCACCGCAGCCTCTCGGGCCAAGGCCAACAACCCGCGCAGGTCCGACTGACCAGCTGGCTCCGCATAAAATCTCGCGTCCCCGCCGACCCGCAAGGTCGTCTTCGGAGCCAGCGGCTCCTCCAGGCGTAACAACGTTTCAACCGAGAGCCTGGCCCGCCACCGTCGCAACAACGCGACATCGTCAACCAATCGACGTGCCCACGGGTCAATATCCCCCGCCCCGACCATCCACACCGTCAACGGGCACTCTTCCGTCGCCCCTAACAGCGCTTCCCCGAGGATGCGGCGGGCCTCGGATCGCGACCAGACCGGCCATGCCGTCCCCTCGGCCACGGCCTCAGCCGTGCCGCCATCCTCCGGTGCCTCACCCGCCGGATACACCGGCAACAAGGCTACCCGCACTCCCTCCCGAGCCGTCGCCAAAGCCGACCGAAAATCCGCTGCAAAACGGGCCGTCCGGCTGTAACGATGGGGCTGAAAAACCAGGAAATCGGGGCGACCCGTGGCCAGCAGAGCCCGTAACTCCGCCGGGTGGTGCGCGTAGTCACTCATCACCCGCCACGCCCCCTCCTCCATCAGCCATTCCTGCCGACGATGCACGCCACTCCACCGCACCACTGCCCCAGCCGAGCCCGACCGGGGGGCCACCTCCGACCGACCCCCCGCTGACTGCGAGACCATCCACCGCAACGCCTCCGCCGCCAAGGCCGCATTGCCTTCCTGAAACGACCAACCAGAAGTCACTCGACCACCCAGCTCCGAGCCTCCTTCAGCACTTCTCCGACTGTCTGAACCAACACCGACAGCAACCACCGACACCCCCGGAGCGACCACCTCGCGCCAGGAGTCCGCCTCTGCCGCCGGGCAGACCAACGCCTGCCGCGTCCGCCCCACCAGACGCCCGAAAGCGGCACTCAGCGACGCTGGGTCAGGGTATCGGTCCGGGTGGTCCCAGTCGGAATTGACCAGCACCGTCACCTCCGGGCAGAACTGCTCGATTGTTCCATCACTCTCATCGACCTCGGCCACCAACCACTCCGCCCCGGCATGGGCACTGCCCGGAGGTAGCTCCCGATCCCGAAAAAAACCGCCAAGCACGAAGTCGATGCCCAGCCCCGCCGCCAGGCACTCCTGGATCAGCCGTGCCGTGGTAGAGGTTTTCCCATGCGAGCCCACCACCGCTACCAGCCGCCGCTCCAACGCGACCTGGGCGAGAAACTCACCCCGGCGCAACAGCCGACAACCCGTCTGCTCTGCCCACCGGCACCAACGATGCCCCATCTTTAAGGCTGAAGAACGCACCACCAACTCCACACCCGGCGGCGGCACCGTCGCCAGCACCACCCCAGACCGCCGCAACCAGTCCGCCACCAACGGAGGCAGCGCGTCATCCCCGCCCGATACCACCGCCCCCCGTTGCGCGGCATAGATCGCCAAGGGAGCCATGCCCATGCCCCCGACCCCCGCGAAATAAATTGACAACCCAGACAGCTTCATCGTTGTTACTC
>DAIQNO010000124.1:0-6933 GCA_036788355.1 Opitutales bacterium
TTGCGGAGCAGCCTGACGTGGGGCTGATTGAGCTGATGAAGTCGGGGGCGTTGATCTCCCTCCGGGGGCCGGTCGAAGTGGTGCCTGGCGTGCTCAAGCGGGCGCTGTTGGCGGGGCTGCCGATCTGTGGTTTTTCGCGAGAAAAGGCCCGCCTAGAGGATGCTTTCGTGAACCTGGTGGAACGCTTGCAGGCTGGCCAGGAGGAGCTGCCAGTGGCTCCACCTGCCAAGAATGGCCGTCGGAAGGCTTCCGTAGAATATGCCCCGACCGCGCGGAATGAGCGGGGCCGAAAGTAGGGCCATCCTTGCTGGCCAGATTTCCCGTGGTGACCACTACTTCTCCCCGATTTTTACCGACACCCTCAACCGCCCCGTTTTCCTCTTTTCCGCCGATGCAACCGACCTTACTGACGCGCCTCGATGCTTGGAGCGATGGCCTGAGCCCGATTTTGGTGAAAGAAGTCCGCCAGGGCCTGAAGGCCAACGGGTTCACGATCGTTTTCTTGTTCTTTCTGGCCTTCCTGACGATCAACGCGATCCCGAGGTTGCTGAAGGGTTACAGCTACGACCAGGACTGGAATGACGGTTTTTTCTGGTTCATTGTTTACGTTCCGTTGGTAGGGTTGTTGCCGATTTCAGCTTCGGGGATGGTCAACAAGGAGCGGAGTGAGCGGACGATGGAGCTGGTGCTACTGTCGAAGCTGTCGGCGTGGCGGGTGATTTTTGGGAAATGGTGCAGTGTGGCGGTGCGGGCACTGTTATTGATGGCGGCGGTGCTGCCGTTTCTGGTGCTGCGCTACTTTAGCGGTGGGGTCGATGTGGTGGGGGAGGTGCTGCGGTTGGCCTTGGCCCTGGCGGCTTGTCTGGGACTTTCGGCGCTGTCCTTGGCGGGTTCGGCGGCACGCTTTTCGCTGTTTCGGGTTGTCGGAACGGCGTCGGTGGTGATTGGCGGCTTTTGGAGTTTTGGGCTGATTGTGGAGTTGGAGCCCTACTTCACGGCAGCGTGGCTCTACGGGGCCTTGATGTATCTCCTGACGGTGCTGTTTTTCCTGATTCAGGCGGCGGGGATGCTGGCTGCCCAAGCTGAGTCTTACGTGCGGTGGCGGAGGTTGTTGGGGGTCGTCCTGGCGGCGGTCACGGTCTGGGGTTTTGGAGAGTGGCCTTACCTCGCGTGGGTCGGCCTGCCGTTACTGGCGATCTTGGCGGTGCAAGCTTTGACCGAGCCTGCGGTCGTGCTGCCGGCCCACGTGCGGCCCTTTCGACGCTGGGGCGCGGCTGGTCGGCTGGTCGGTCGGCTGTTGTTTTATCCGGGGTGGGCCAGCGGCTGGGTTTACGTGACGGTGCTTGGGCTGGGGTCGATGTGGGCATTTTTGCCAGGACTGGTCACGATGGGTGCAGATCCTGACGACGTGCAGAACTTCTGGGTGCTAGCGGTTTCGGCGTTGATTTTTCCGGTGGCGGTGACCCGGCTCTTCGTGCCCCGCAGTGAGCATTCCGTGGTTGTCTATGGGGTGGTGCAGGCGGTGCAGTTGTTGCTTGGCTCGCTCTTGTTGGCGGTGATTAACCTGGGCACTTTTTTTGATGATTTTGCGATGATTTCGGCGCCCTTTCCGACGGTGGCCTGGATGCTGGTCGGTGAGTGGGGTTATGGGTCAGCGATGCTGGGCCTGCATCAGGTTTTCCTGGTCGTTTACGTGGTCATCTTGCTTTGGCGTTCCGGTCCGATCTGGCGGGCCCAGGGGCGGCTGGAGGCTGAGGTGGCTGCCAGTGAAAAGGGGTTGCGGCAGACGGCCTTAGTTGGCGCAACCCCGACAGGGGCCGGGCCCGCATCGGCATCCGCCGGGCCCGCATCGGGGGCGGTTGAGTCACCCAGTGCTGAGTTGTCAACGCCGGTGCCGACCGATGGTGAAGGGGAGATTTTGCAAGGGGGAAGGCCGAGGCCATGAAAGCGACAAGGAAGCCGCCGGGAACGGCTGAGGGGCAGGGCAGGGGGGAAGTCGCGGTGGCGTCGCCTGCCGCGGCCGATCCGTTATTCAGCGTGGCTGCTTGGCGGGAGGCGCAGCGGGTCGGAACGGAGGCAGCCGGGGTCTGGAGGCTGCCGTTTCGCCGCCAGAGCTGGGCGGGTTCTTCGGGGCGTTGGAGTGGGCACCACCTGGGCACTTCCGCCGATTTCCACGACCATCGCGCCTACCTGCCGGGGGATGATCCGCGCCAGATCAACTGGCAGGCTTTCGCCCGGACGGGCCATTACTCGATGAAGCAATTTCGCGAGGAAACGAGTCCTGGGGTCGATCTGGTGTTGGACGCCTCGCCGTCGATGTTCTTGGAACCGGAGAAGGCACAGCGGTCAGCGGAGTTGGTCGCGTGGGTGTGGAACAGTGCTCAGGCCGCCGGAGCCAGCCTTCGCGCCTACAGCATCCGAGGGGGCGCGTGGGACGCGATCGACCCAGAGCAGTGGGCCGCCGGGCAGGTCGCGACGCCGGGGAGCTGGTCGGCAGAGGCCGCTGTGCCCGACCTCGCGGAGATCCCCTGGCGGGCTTCCTCACTGCGGGTGGTGGTTTCCGACGTCCTGTTTCCGGTGGACTTTGGCCCGTGGATGGGTCGCCTGACCGCTCGACAGGGCTGCGGCGTGCTCCTCACCCCGTGGACGATGGCCGAGCGGCACCCGAATTGGCGCGGGACGCTGGAGCTGGCGGACTGTGAGAGCCCCCGACGGGCGGTGGTGACGGTCTCTCCGCGGCTGCTGGAGGACTACCGGCTGGCCTACCAGCGGCACTGGGCGGCGATGCAGGAGGCGGCCGTCCGGCATCGCGTAGCGGTCGCCGAGGTGCCGAGCCACGGTTCCCTCCTCGAAGCCCTCTGGCAGGCAGCCGAGGCCACCCCGACCGCCGTGGAGCCGGTCTCGTAATAGCAGCCCGTTGCCGCAGGAAACGCTTTCCTCGCAACTACCGTGTTTTCCGCAATTGCAGTGCTCTACTTCCACTTCCTTCCGATTTTCGCCGATTCCACCCGATTTTTCCTCAACTCATCCCCTGTTTTTCGACAAAATTTCGCCACTCGATGTCATCCCGCCAAAACTGGCGAAAAACTGGGTTTCCGGTGGATCGTTTCCGGGCGATAAATCTGCGGTCTCATGCCAACTAGTTTCGCCAATCCTGCTGGATTCTGGGTGCTGCTCGGCGTCCCCGTAATCTTGTTGTGGCACTTCCTGCAACGGCGGCGTGCCCCGTGGCCGATCAGCACGCTGTTTCTGGTGCCGGTGGTGGCCGCCGAGTCGATCCGAGGTAGCTGGTGGCAGCGCCTGCGCCAGACTCCGCTGCTGTGGGCCCAGATCCTCGTGGTGCTGTTGCTGGCCTGGCTGGTGAGTGAGCCCCGCTGGCTCGTCCCGCAGGCCGCCCAACGTCGCGTGGTGGTGCTCGATAGCACGGCCTCGATGCAACCGTGGGTCGGTGAGATCGGGGCGGCGATCGCGCCGACGCTGCAGGCTTGGGAACGCGAAGCTGTCGCCACGGAGTGGACGCTGGTGGAGTCGGCGCGGGATGGTCGGCGCCTGTATTACGGCGCGAGTTTGGCGGAGCTGCTAGCGGCCCTAGGGAACTGGCGACCAGCGAGCCCGGTGCATGACCCCGGCCCAGCGGTCCGTGATGCCCTGGCAATGACGAAAGCACCGGGCAGTGTCCTGCTGGTCACGGATCGACGGCCCAACGGGGCCGTGGCTGAGATCGCGGCAGTGATCGGCGTGGGGCGCCCGCTAGATAACGTCGGATTTCTCGGCCCACGGGTTTTTCGCGAGGCTGGCGACGGGACCCGGTGGCGTTGGGAGGTGATCGTCCGCAATGCCAGCACAACCCCTCAAGACCGGACGTGGACGGCGACGGACGAAACCGGGCGTCAGACCCCGCCGCAGCCGCTGCGCTTGGCCCCAGGGGAGCTTCGGCGGCTCTCGGGCGTTTTTCCATCGGGGCAGTGGCGCCTGACCCTCCAGTTGTCCGAGGATGCTTTTCCGCTCGACGACGGTGCTGCTTTGCTGGTTCCCGCAGTGAAGCCACTCCGCGTGGGTTGGGTGGCCCTTCCGGCCCATGAGGGGGCTTTACGAAAGCTGGTGGGCGGCCTGGAGGCCACCGAGGACGCCCAATTGGGCGGGCGGGCCGACCTGCTGATCGCCTCGATCCTGGCGGGGGCTCCCGCGCCGGAAGGGTTTCCTGCCGTGGTGCTCTACACGGAGCCGCTAACGGGCACGGCTCAGGACGCGGTGGGAGCTTCCGCAGGCGGTGCCGGTCTGGACCGCACTGTCGCCGAGCGGATCGGGCTTTCTAGCCAGCCCATCTTGGTGATGGCTCACGGGCTGACGGACGGGCTTTCCTTGGAGGGACTACTGGTCGTGCCTCCGTCGCTCCCTTTAACCACCATGGCCGGTGATGAGGTGCTGGCCTGGCAGGGAGACCTCGCCCTCCTTTTTCTTCGGAAGGGGCAGCTATGGGTCAATTTTGACCTGTCGCGTTCCAACGCGGCCCGCCATCCGGCCTTTCTGCTGCTGATCGGTCGTTTTCTGGAAAGCGTCAGACAGGGTGTGCTGGCCGCCGAGCGACGCTCCTTTCAACTCGGGGAAGGGGTGGCTATTCCGGCCCCGCTAGCAGCCATCCCGCTGACCACGACCTTTACGCCAGTTCGGTCGATGGCGGCTGCGACGGAGGCTCCCGCCATCTTTCCGCTGAGGGCACCGACGGAGCCCGGGTTTTTCGAGCTTTCGGATGGTCGTCGGCTTTGGCTGCACGGGGCAGCCCAGTTAACCGATCCGCGTCTGGGCGACTTTCGCGATGCCGAGAGCTTTTCCTCAGGTCTGGCTGCTGGCCCCGCTTCGGACGTCGCCGCCACCGGCCACCGAGGCGCGGTCGATCGCCGCTTTGAGGCTCGCGGCACGACGACCCTGCTCCTGGGGCTCCTCGGTGCGATGCTCGGCACCTGGCACCTTGCCAGCGACCGATCACGCCGCCGCAACGCAACGTAACGTTGTCATTGCCCCGAGGACCCAATCTTGCTGCCGCTTTACCCAAGTCTTTCCTCGGGGCCTCGGGCCGCTCGAGTGCGGACAATCTTCGGGAGGATTGGCCAATTGCGGATCCAGCGAGGAAGCCGTCGAAAACTTCCGCCAGATTTCGACTTTTCGGTTGGTGCAAGGCTCTGGATGCTCTTGGTCGGCATTTTCGGCCTAGGGGTTGCGCTGATGCCTGCCGACGCCCCGCGACGCTCTGATGGGGGCGTTGGCTGTCAATGGGGCAGGGTTGCGGCAGTTTCCACGCCCGAGTTCGGCATTATTACAATGATATAATCGGGGTTGAAAGGTCAGGATCAGTCTCGCAAGCTGCCCGAGTGCGGGGTGGGGGTTGACGGGTCGCGGGGCCGCGTGCTAAGCCCTACCGATGAATCGGGTTTACCTCAAGACCTACGGCTGTCAGATGAATGAGCGCGACAGCGAGGCGGTGGCCGCCTTGCTGCGGGGCCGCGGTTATAGCATTGTGAACGATGAGGGCGAGGCCGATGTCATTCTCCTGAATACCTGCTCGGTGCGGGACAAGGCCGAGCAAAAGGCCATCGGCAAGGCGGGGCACCTGCTGTCGAAAAACCGCCGAGGCGGCACGCGGCGCATCGCGGTGGGCATTATGGGTTGCATGGCTCAGAATCGCGGAACGGCCTTGCTCGATAGTCTGCCGGAACTGGACTTGCTCGTCGGCACGCAGAAGTTTCATCGCGTCCCGGAGATGCTCGATCAGCTCCGCGAGACGTTGGCGGGTCAGGGGCCGAAACCGGCGACTTTGGTCGAAATCGGCTCCGAGGCCGGGTCGCAGAATACCATCAACGCGGAGGCGCACGGGGCCGAGCGGCAGGTCTGTGCCTACGTGAGCATCATGCAGGGCTGCAACATGAACTGCGCCTTCTGCATCGTCCCCAAGACCCGAGGCCCAGAGCGGTATCGCCCCATGGCGGACATCCTCCAGGAAGTAGAGGAGTTGGTCAGCCGGGGCACCCGCGAGGTCACCCTGTTGGGCCAGATCGTCAACCAATATGGCTCGCGCGAAATGTCCTACGTGAACGGCAAGAGCCCTTTCGTGCAACTCCTGGAGGCCGTCAACGCCGTGCCAGGGCTCCAGCGCATCCGCTTCACCAGCCCCCACCCGGTAGGGTTTCGGCAAGACCTGATCGACTGCTACGGGCGCCTCGAAAATCTCTGCGAGTATATCCACTTTCCGATGCAGAGCGGCTCCAACCGCCTCCTTAAGGCGATGCGCCGCCCTTATTCCATCGAGCGTTTTCACCGCATCGTCGCCGCCCTCCGGGAACGCTGCCCCGACCTCACCATCTCAACCGACGTCATCGTCGGCTTCCCCGGCGAGGGCGAGGCCGAGTTTGCCGAAACCGTCGCCGCGTTTCGGCAGTTGGCACCGGATATGGCCTTTATCTTCAAGTATAGCGTCCGCCCCGGTGCTCCCGCCGAGGCTCTGGGGGATCCGATCCCGGAAGCGGTCAAGGACGCCCGCAACGTCGTCCTGCTGGCGGAGTTAGAGCGTTTTTCACTGGCGCGAAATCAGGCCATGGTCGGGCGCGTGGAAGCCGTGCTGCTGGAAGGCCCGGCCCGGCGTGGCGAGGGCCTCTTCGTCGGTCGCACCCGCAACTACCGCAAGGTCATCTGCCGGGCCTCAGAGCGCTTAATCGGCGAAATCGTCCCCGTGCTCCTCACCGAAGCCACCGTCACAACGCTCACCGGGGAACTGGTAATCGGCGACTAAATCGACCGCCTAGGTGGCGGCCAATCCAGGCTTAACCCTCTAGCGTCCAGCGAGTTTTAAGTGGGTAACCTAACCTCCCATCTTAACCAGCCCCAACGGGGCGACAGGTTGTAGCCGAGATGAAGCTTGCGTGCGGCCCATCGACGGCT
>DAIQNO010000125.1:0-6920 GCA_036788355.1 Opitutales bacterium
GTCACCGTGCTGCGCCTTGGCCGGGCCAACGAGGCTCTGGTTGAGGCAGATGCGATGGGCCACGCTGGGCAGCCGGTGGCGGAGGAAGCGGCTGAGCAGGATGGCCGCAGGAGCCCCCAGAATGGCCACGGGAGCCGCGTGGCGGACGCAGGCAAGAAATCCCCGCAGTGGCATCCCGGGGTCGATCACCACCGGGACGGCTCCGAGGCGAAAGAGGGCGAAAACCGCCACAATCAGCTCCAGCCCAGGCTTGGCCAGTAAGCTCACCAGCATTCCCCGCGTGACGCCGCGTCGGGCCAGGTTGGCTGCCGTCGAGGCTGTCCGTTGTTCCAATTCAAGAAAGGTCAGCCGTTGGTCGTTTCCGCCGGCCTCGGGCTGAATAATTGCCCAAGCACTGGGCTGCCGAAGTGCAGCTTCACCGAGAAATCGAGCGACATTGCTAGAGGTGGCGGGCATCCTCCGGAGAGTGTCGCGGTGGAGGGTGCATCGGGTCAATCCTCAGCCGTCTGCAGCTACGGATTCCCCCTGGGCTTGACCTGCGGGGGCACCTCGTGGCACTAAGTTTTGGAGAGTGGTTGCCTTTTGGGTTGCCGGGCGGTCGGGTAAAATGGGTTGGCGAGGATCGAGCTATGGCAGAGGGCACAAAATTGGAAGGTGGAGCCTACGAGGTGATCCGCGGCAGACTCAACCAGCAAGGAGGCGAGCTGCTGGCACGGCTGCAACGGCTCGACGAGGCCCGGAAAGCGGTTTTCGGTGCCGTGGAGCCTCGGTTGCTGGCCACCCAGCGGATCCAGACCGCCCACAACTGCATTCCGCGCGGGATGATCGCGCTGCCCCAGGATCGGTTCATTTTTGGCTACAATGTTCAGATGGGACTTAAATCCCAGGTGGCCGTAGAGGATGTCTTCGCGATTTTCCGCTACGACCCCGCCGATCATTCTTTTCACGAGGAGACCTTGGAGATCATCAACCAGCGACCCTTTATCGACGACTTTACCTACCTGTATAAATACTACCGAAAAACCGTCTTTGCCAAGTTTCTGGTGATCGGGCCTCACCTCTTCATGGCCTTCCGGATCAGCGACGACGAGAAGGATATTAAGGTCTTTAAGTGGCTGATCCGCGAGGATGGGCTGGACTATCTCGGCAACCGCTTTGAGCACGAGTATCTCTTTCCCGAGCAGCACAGCTTCAAGTGGACCCGAGCGCATCGCGATATGCAGCGGATGGGCAAGTTTCCGCACCTTTCAATCGAAGATCGGCTTTTCGTCGAGACCACCGGTGGTGACTTGACGATCAAGGTCGAGGACAACACTGACACCGGAGAGGGTATCTATAGCGAGCCGGTGGATTACCGCGACCAGACGCTCGATGATGCCGAAGTTTTCTACGCCACCCTCGGCAGCCTGATTTTCCTGCGGATCAAGCCTTACCAGGAGAAGGTCACCCGCTATTTTATCTTTAACGAAAAGGTGAAGGAAGTCCGGCGAGTGGACTCGATTGCTCACTCTTGCGTGGGTCTGCCTGAAAATCACGGGGTGATTTTTGCGGATGGCTACTACCTCGACAATGGCGAGTTTAAGCAGTTCGCGGCCCGGCAGGAAGCGATGTTGTTCGAGCGGGTGGTGCGGGCACCCAATGGGGAGGATTTCCTCTACGTCTTTTACCAGCGATCCCTCGGTATCTACCAGTTGATGCCCTACCACCTCATCAACCAAAAGGTGGAAAATCCGATTGAAGCCAACGGCTACGCGCTCTTCGAAAATGGGGCGCTGGCTTACTTCAAGGCCCACGATGATGCCCGTCGCAGCCACAACATCCAAGTTTGGCAGACGCCGTTCTCCGGCCGCGAAATCGCGGTGGCAGGGCAGGCGGACAATTTCCTGTTTAAGGTCGGAAACGCCGATATTGTCCGCGCCATGGCGGGTTGTTTTGAGGTTTACCACCTCTTGCAACGACCGGAGCCTTACGAGGGCCTTTACCTCGACCTGACCAGGCTGGCGACGCGCTTGATCGACGGCTTTTTCTGGCTGGATCGCCCTGAGGCAGCGCACCTGCGTGAGGTCTTGCAGCAGATTTTGGCCACCGGCCAGGCCGCTATCGACGAGTTCGAAAAGGTGCAGAGAATCCGCGAGGCTACTGCGGAGCAGACCCGGGCACTCCAGGCGGCCGCACGCCGATTATTTTCCGAACTCGACGGCTCCGCGCCACCCGATGTCCGAGGCTTCATCGAGCGGCTGGCGCGACTTCGACGCTTACGGGGTGAGGTGATCGGCTTGCGGGAGCTGCGTTATGCCGACCTGCCGCTTTGCGAGGAGTTAGAGGCCAAAATCGGCCAGCGCAGCGAGGCCGTCGGGGCGCAGACCGTCACCTTTCTGCTCAGCGAAGAGGCTCTCGACCCTTACCACCAGGCCCTCCGAGCCCAGCAGTCCGCCGCAGAAGCTTTTCAGACGGCAGTGCAAGGTAAGGAGCTGCTGGCCGCCCTCGATGAGAACGGTGGCCAGTTGGAGCTGCTGATTGAGACTCTTTCTAACCTGAAGATCGACGACGCCACCCAGACCACGCGGATCATCGACCGAGTCTCGCTCCTGTTCACCGAGTTGAACCAAGTCAAGGGTCGGACTCGCAACCGCCGCCGCGAGTTGATGCGGGTCGAGGGTGCCGCCCAGTTTCACGCTCAACTCAAGCTGCTGGAGCAGTCGGCTGCCAACTCGCTGGAGATGGCCGAGACGCCCGAGCGGGCCGATGAATTTCTCACCAAGGCCATCGTGCAGGTCGAGGAACTGGAGACCCGCTACGCCGAGTTCGACGAGTTCGTCGAAGTCCTCACCCAGAAACGCTCCGAACTCCAGGACGCCTTCGCGACCCGGAGGGCGGCCCTTCAGGAGGCTCGCAATCGCCGGGCCACGCAGCTCGCCCAATCGGCGGACCGGGTGCTGAAGGGTGTCGAGCAAAAGGCCCGCTCACTAAAGGAAGTCGCCGAAATCAACGGTTACTTTGCAGCCGACTTGATGGTCGATAAGGTCCGGGACCTTGCCGCCCAACTCAAGGCAATGGGCGAGTCGATGCGCTCGGACGAGGTGCTGACTCGCCTCAAGACCTTGCAGGGTGACGCGATCCGCCAGCTCAAGGATCGACAGGAGCTTTTCGCCGAGGGCGACAACATCATCCGCTTTGGTAAGCACAGCTTTACCGTCAACACGCAGCCACTGGAATTGACGACCGTGCAGCGCGAAGGGGAGTTGTTCTTCCACCTCACCGGCACGCAATACTTCGAGGCCATCACCGATCAGCAGCTCCTGGGTCTGCGGCACGTCTGGACGATGCAGACGCCTGCCGAGAGCCCGGAAGTTTACCGTGGGGAGTTCCTCGCCTACCAGGGACTACTTGCGTTGATGAAGGGCGAGCTGGGCACGCAGAAGCTCAACGTTGCGGATTTTCTGGCTCTGGGTTCCAAGGAACGCCTCGTGGCGGTGCAGCAGTTGATGGCACCGCGCTACGTCGAGGGCTACACGAAGGGCCTGCACGATGCCGACGCCACCGCCATCCTGTCCGCCTTGGCGGCGATCCACAGCAAGGTGGGCCTGCTGCGCTACGCGCCGAACGCCCGAGCCCTGGCCCTCGTCTTTTGGCAGGAGGCCCAGCGCGACGGCGGCCTGGCCGACTACCTGCGGGAACGCCTCGACGCCTTCGGCAGCATGCTCCGGGCCTACCCAGAACACCACACCCAGCGGGCTTACATCGAGGAATTATCGGCTGCGGTGACCGCCTTCTGCCAGCGGGCACCGTTTTTTCCCACCAACCTGGCACCCGAGGCCGCCGCTTATCTGTTCTACGAGTTGGTCGTCGATGAGCACTTCACAGCGTCCCAGGAGGCAGCCCAGCTAGCCGATGCCTTTCTGCATGAGGTCATCTCCCGGCGACTGCGGGAGCGCCTCGACGCAGCGCGGGCTGCCGTTGCCCCGAGCGCCGTGGCCGAGTTTCAGGTGCTCCGGGACTGGCTGGATGGCTATGCCGCGCATCATCGCGTGGAGCCGGAGTCGCGGGAATACCTGGCCGAGGCAGCGGCCCACCTCTTGCGAGGTGGCGTCGAGAAACGTCGGGTGGTTGAGGTCGCCTTGACGGCGGAGGTCGAGGGCCTCCGGGGGGAGCACCCGGTAATCGGCTCGGGCGGCCGCTACCACCTCAACTATCGGCACTTCACCGAGCGACTGCGGGCCTTCACCGAGGGTCCTTCAGCCGATTTTCTTACCTACGAGGCCAGAAAGCGCGAGCTGGTCACTGTTGCCACCCGCGCCCTGCGCCTGCATGAGTTTCGACCCCAGGTCTTCAGCGGCTTCGTCCGTAACCGTCTGCTGGATACCGTTTACCTGCCGCTCATCGGTGATAACTTGGCCAAGCAGATCGGAACCGCCGGAGCTTCCGGGCGCACGGATCGGATGGGGCTCCTGCTGCTGATCTCACCGCCGGGCTACGGGAAAACCACCGTCATGGAGTATGTCGCCAACCGGCTAGGCATCACCTTTGTCAAGGTCAACGGGCCATCGCTGGGCCACGAAGTGACTTCGCTGGACCCCGGCCAGTGCGCCAACCTGGCCGCCCGCCAGGAGGTGGAAAAGATCAACCTGGCCTTCGAGATGGGCGACAACGTGATGATCTATCTCGACGACATTCAGCACACCAACCCCGAGTTGCTGCAAAAATTCATCTCCCTCTGCGACGGCACCCGCCGCATCGAAGGCGTCTACCGCGGACGTTCCCGCACCTACGATTTTCGGGGCCGAAAGGTCGCGGTCGTCATGGCCGGCAACCCCTACACCGAGACCGGCGACAAGTTTCAGGTTCCCGACATGTTGGCCAACCGCGCCGACACCTATAACCTCGGTGACATCATCGGTGAGGACAGTGACGCCTTCGAGGCGTCCTTTATCGAAAACGCCCTCACCAGCAACCCCTCCCTGGCCACCCTCGCGGGGCGTGGTCGGGCGGACTTGACCGCTGTCATGGCGATTGCTCGCACGGGCCAGCGCGAAGGGGTCGAGTTTGAGTCGTCATTCTCAATGGACGAGGTCGCCGAGATGGTCTCGGTCATGAAAAAGCTCTTCCGCGTCCGCGACACCGTGTTGAAAGTCAACCTGGCTTACGTCCGCAGCGCGGCCCAGGCCGATGCCTACCGCACCGAGCCGCCCTTCAAATTGCAAGGCTCTTACCGCAACATGAACCGGCTCGCCGCGAAGGTTCTGCCCATCATGACCGATCGAGAGGTCGAGCAGCTCATTGACGACCACTACCAGGGCGAGGCCCAGACCCTGGCGGATGCCGCCGAGTCCAACCTCCTCAAATTCCGTGAAATCGACGGAAAGCTTAGCCCGGAACAGGCGGAGCGGTGGGAGCAGATCAAGCAAGGTTTCCGCCGCCAGAAGTCCCTGGGCGGAACCGGCGAAACGGATCCAGTCAACCGCGTTGTCGGCCAGTTGGTGGACTTTAACCAGCACCTCGAAGTGATTGGCAACACCCTGTCGGCCAGCTCTCACGCCCAATCGACGGGGTTGCGCAGCCTCGCCGACCAGGAAGCGACCACTGCCGCCGCGTCCATGGCCGTTTTTCAGGAAATCGCGATGGGACTTTCCGCCCGCCTCGAAGCCCTCGTTCAAGGCCAGCAATCCAGCATCCTCACCCTCAATCAAGGACACAATGCGGCCCTGCGGGAAGCCCTGGAAGCCGTCGGGCCGACCCTCCAGTCAATGGTGCAGGCCCTTCAAAACAGCGGCGAGGCCCAACGGGACGGCCAGCGCGCCAGTGCGGAGCGAGCGGGCAAGTTTCTAAGCAGCATCGCCGAGACCCTCCGCGAGGGTCAGCTACAGGTGGCCGCTCAGACCTCCACCGCCCTGCAGCACCTCGCGGCTCCACTCGGCACAATTGCCGATCAAGTCGCCAAACTGGCCGAGCACGGCGGCCTGCAAAGTGGCCGCTCGGAAGCCTTGGAAGAGATCCTCGCAACCCTTGCCCGGGCCGAGACCGAGCAGACCAAGGCCGTTCAGGCTTGGGCCGCCGAACGCGCCGCCAAAGAAGCAACCGGCGATCCGCTGCCCGCAGAATCCCGACCGCCGATTCCTACGACGGCGACCTCTGTCGCCGGTAGTTTCGCCCCCGGAATGCCCAGCAGTGCTCACTTCACTGGCGAGGTTCCCCTGCGCCTCGACCCGCGCACGGAAGCCCTCCTCCAGTCCATCCTCATCGCCTTCCACCACCTCTTCAAGCACACCGGAATCGACCGCCCGCAGACCTTCCACGTCGATCCCCCAAAATAACGTCCCGTCAGCCCAAGTTAGAGCCAAGCTCCGCCTTCTGGCCGAGGATGCCCCAGTACCCAGGGGCCGACTTAGCTGCAACACGACGTTCCCCTTGCCTCGGGGCGACATTGCTGCCTCAGAAGGGAAAGCCGAGGCTAAAGTGAAAGGCCCCGAAGTCATCGAACTCTCGTGGAGTGACGTTCACGGCGTATTCCAGACGAAAGGGGCCGATCGGGGTGCGGAGGGCAACCCCCCCGCCGACAGAGTTCAGCCAGTCGCCGTCATAGGGCTGCGTGTAGTCCGCACTGACAAAGGCCGAGTCCACAAAGGCCGTCAGTGAGATCAGCGAGGTCACCCGTTGTTGCGCCTGAAACTGCACTAGAGTGTAGGCTTCAGCCCCGATCTCCCGCCCGTTACTGTCCACCGGAGAAGCTTTGTCCCGCACGTAGCCCCGCATCTGATTCTCCCCACCGAGCAGAAACCGCCGGGCCACCGGGACGTTATCGCGGCCAGTAAAGTTAATCAGAAACCCCTGGGAAAAGTGGGCGTGCAGACTGGTCGTCCGACCGACGGAGTAATGGTAAGCCCCGCCAAACTCTAGCGACTGATACTCGATGTCGATAAGAC
>DAIQNO010000126.1:0-6901 GCA_036788355.1 Opitutales bacterium
CGACCTCGGAAGCCTCCGGAACTGATGGCAAGGCCCGTCTGGGTTTTTGGGCGCGGGCCTACACCGCGAGCAACCGCCAGTCGACCACGCTCTTTAACTGGCATGTTACGGGGATTCTTGCGGGTTCTGATGGATCGTCCAGCGGCCCGGTAGTCGTGGCACCGGCGTCCTCGCCGACTTTGAGCAGTGCCTCTTTGGAGGGTAGCCAGCGCCGCCGGATTTTCGTGGGGCGGTCGGAGATCGCGCTGACCACGCCGACGACGGGTGCCAACATCCGATATACGATCGATGGCAGTGAGCCGACGGCTTCATCGACATTGTATAATGCCCCGCTGGTTTTTGAAGAGCCGGGTGTCTATCAGCTCCGGGCGCGGGCCTTTCGGGCCGGTTACGAAGCCAGCCCGGTGGTGGATATGACCTGGGAGGTGTTGCCCAGTGCGGCGGGTCAGGTGACCCTGGAGCGCTGGTCGCACCAGTGGACGTCGCCGCTGGCCGATTTTACCGCGCACCCCTCCTACCCGGCGGTGCCGAGCGTGACAACGTTGATTCCGCAAGCGGACATCAACGCCTTGGGGGATTATTACGGCGCCAAGATCTCCGGATACATTACAGCCCCGGAAACGGGTGCCTACACGTTTAATCTGACGGCGGATAATGAAGGTGCCCTCTTTTTGAGCACATCGGATGATCCTGCTCTGAAGACCCTGATCGCCTCGGTTCCCGTAAGTTCGAGTAACGGTAACCGTAATTGGAACGCGCTGGCGCAGCAGCGTTCCGGGCCGATTGCTCTGGAGGCAGGAAAACGTTATTATTTTGAGGCCCTGGTTAACGAGGGGACGGGCTCCGACTACCTGGCAGTTGCCTGGACGCTGCCGAGCGGCACCTTCCAAGGGCCGATACCGTCGGCCAACCTTTCCGCTTACGGACTGTCCGATCTGCCCGGCCAAGCACCGGTGTTGGCCTCGCCGACTTCGGGTGTATTTTCGGTAACGACGCCGGTGGCGTTGACCCATCCGGATAGTGCCGCCGTGATCCGTTACACGACCGACGGGTCGGCACCGACGGTGGCTTCGACGCTGTATAGCGGGCCGATTTCGGTCTCGGAGAGTGTGACGATCAAGGCTCGTGCTTTCGTTGGCGGCTTGCCGGTGAGCAGCATCGGGGTCTTCACCTACCGTTTTGACGCGACAGCCGTTTTCACGCGGACGGGCTTGCGCCAGTGGTATCGGGCCGACCTCAATGTCAGCGGCCTAGATAACTCCGTGCTGGCATGGGGTAATCTGGTGGGTCCCGGTGAGGTTCGGCAAGTGGTGCCCAACAAGCGCCCCGTTTTTGTGCCCGACGCCGGTCTGGGCCTTCCCTCAGTGCGTTTTGACGGCGTGGACGACGGTCTGCTGGGAGATAATGCCACTTTTCAGGGCAACCCGCACTCGACCTTCATTGTTTACCGTCGTCTTGGCCAGATCGGGCGCACCATTCAGAGCGGCTCGGGTGGTAATTGGCTTCTCGGGCTCCACGGAGGCGTCGGCTATTACGCGGAGGGTTGGGTGCGTCCAGGCCCCCCCGGTGGTGCGACTTTGAATGAATGGGAGCTGGCGATGGGTGGCCGCAGTGCGACCCGGGCCGTTTACTATCTCGATGGTGAGAACTACACCACCGCCCAAAGTCCGGCGGGCGCGATGGGGATTTTGGCCCTTGGCGGGGGCTCGGGCACCTACAACGAGCCCACCAACGCCGACATTGCCGAGGTGCTGATTTTTAACCGGGAACTGACCCCCACGGAGCGTCGTGGGGTGGAGGTGTATCTTGCCAAGCGGTATAACATTTTCGTCCCGAAGGCGGCGGCGCCGGTTATTTCCCTGGCCTCGGGTTACTACCCGTCGTCCGTGGAAGTCTCGCTGACTTCGGAGACCCCTGGAGCGGTCATCCGCTACACTTTGGATGGTTCGGTGCCCGATGAAAGCTCGGCGATTTACAGCGCGCCGATCACGATTGCGGCCAGCGCGACCCTCCAGGCCAAGGTTTTTGCGGCGGGATTCTTGCCCAGCTCGCGAGCGACGGCTCTTTACGATATTGGAGAATCCGCACCGTTTACGACGACTGATCTGGCCCTTTGGATGCGGGCTGATCGTGGGCTGACGCTGGACGACCAAGGACGGGTGGAGATGTGGCAAGATTCGGCAGGATTTGGCTATCGGGCCACCCTCTCGGAGTATTCCCAGGAATGGCGCCCGACCTACGCGGCTGCGGCGGTGAATGGGCTGCCGGCTTTGAACATGACCGGCTCGGGGCTGCGGATCGACGAGGTTTCTTTTACGTCGCCTAATACGGTCTTCGTGGTTTACCAGCCGATTTCCACTGGCGGTTACATCCTGCAAGGCACCTCCAGCAGTTGGTATCTGGGCCAGGCTGGTTCGGTGTCGGGTTCCGGGGTCAATGGCGAGGTCGGTAGCAGCGGGCCGGTTTCGGTGGGGCAGCCGAGCTTGGCGGTGAGCGTGCAGACGACCAACACGGCGCGGATGTTCTTTAATGGGCTCGACTACACCGTGACCTCGGGCCGCTCCGGGGCGATTGGGTTGATGGCGTTCGGCGGTCGGCTGGGTTTCACCAATAGCCCGGCGCCGGCGTTTCTGGCGGAGGTGCTGGTGTTTAATCGCGCGCTGACCGATCTGGAGCGCCAGGAGATCGAGGGCTATCTGGCGGCTAAATACAATATCTTCCAGCAGCAGACCCTGTCGCCGTCGATTGATCTGCCTTCGCAAAGCTCGATCAGCCCGTTGACGGTTTCGGTGACCAATCCCGACCCAAGTGCGGAGGTGCGCTACACCCTGGATGGGTCGATCCCAACGGCCACCTCTCAGCTATACACCGGGCCGCTGGAAATCACCACCATTACGGAATTGCGGGTTCGCACCTTTAAGGCCGGGTTTTTGCCGAGCGAAATCGTCTCGGCCTACTATGAAGTAGGGGCTTCGGCGGCGGCTTTTGACACCCAGGGCCTGCAGCTTTGGCTGAGGGCTGACCGTGGTCTGTCGTTCAACGAGACTAATTCGAGGGTGCTGCGTTGGTCGGATCTTTCGGGTAACGGGTTCGATGCCACGGCGGTGGGCCAAGGGCGGGCTCCGGTGTTAGTCGCCTCGGGGATCAACGGTGAGCCGGCTCTCCAGTTTGATGGAGTTGACGACGGGATGTTGGTCAACCCGGCCTTGGATGTTCGCAATCCGTCCACCACTTTCATTGTCTTTAGCCGGACCGGTAATGCGGGCCGCTCGCTGCAAAGCACGACTTCCAATTGGCTATTGGGCACCCACGGAAACGTGGTGGGTTTCTATGCGGAGGGCTGGGTCACTAACAGTATCCCCTCTCCGCTGGGCCAGGGATTCCTGGCGGTGGGGCGTCAGGCACCGGGCCTTTCCCAGCTTTTTGTTAATGGTGACGATGTGACGCAGAACTCGGCACCTGCGGGGGAGTTGCGTCGGGTGGCCATCGGCGGCGGTGCGGGGACCTATTTCCAGCCGATGACCGGCCGCATTGCGGAGATTTTGATCTTTAATCGGGCGCTCAGCGTGACGGATCGGGCACGGGTCGAGGCCTATCTCGCCACCAAGTATGACCTTTTTGAGCCTCGGGCGGTGACGCCCTTGGCCTTCCCGGAGGGTGGTTTTTTTAACAACCCCGTGTCAGTGGCCCTTTCGTCGGCGCAGCTTGGGGCGACGATTCGCTACACGCTGGATGGTTCGGAGCCGTCCGACAGTTCACCGGTGTATTCTGGCCCGCTGACGTTGACGACGTCAACGACCTTGAAGGCCAAGGCCTTTGCTCCGGGAGTCTCGCCTAGCACGGTGTTGACCCAGGATTACGAAATTGCCGTGCCGGTGCCGTTTTCCACGGCGGGTTTGCACCTGTGGCTCGATGCGGACCGTAGCGTGAGTCTGGACCCGGATGGCGGCGTTGAGTTGTGGGGAGATACTTCTGGAAATCGTTATCGGGCCTTCCAGAACGTTCGATCCTCCCGTCCGCTGGTGGTTGAGGACAACGGGCAACGCTATGTGCGTTTTGACACGACGGCTAAAGGGATGCGCATCAATCCCGAGCAGGTTTTGAATGGGGCGCACTCGGTGTTCACGGTTTATCGGCGCACGGGTGCGGCTTCGGGGGCGAGTAACGGACTGCTACAGGGGCGGAGCGTGGCGTGGTTTATCGGGCCATACAGCACTTTGCACGGCTATTACAATGGAAGTGCGTGGGTTTCGCCTAGCACGATAACGTCGCCGCCGGTCAACGACGTGCAACTTGCTTTGGGCACGAGTGACGGCAGTCAGTCGGCATACTTTCTCAATGGTCGGCAGAATACCGCAGGCCGCTTTACCCATCGAGATCTCGGCAATTTTGCTTTAGGCTCGGAGGGGGCTCGAGCTGGGGTGCAGAACTACGATTTAGGGGAGGTTATTGCTTTCAATCGAGTGCTGTCGGCGGCGGAGATCGCTGAGGTTCAATCTTACCTCGCGACGAAGTGGGGGGTCGCGTTGGCACCACCGCCGCCAACTTTCTCACGGCGGATGGGCCTGTATAATGAGCCTATTTCTGTTGAGCTTTCGGCACCGGCATCAGGTCTGGATATTCGCTACACGCTGGATGGTTCGGCGCCGACGGCGACCTCGACGCTCTACACTGGAGCACTGACCATCGACACCGATACCACGGTGCGGGCGGTGACGGTGAATGCTGAGGGTGTTTTGAGCGAAGTGGTGCAGCGCACTTATTTGATTTCCAACAACGAGCTGGGTTCGTTCGCTACGGAGTATTTCTTCGGGGCGTTTTCGACCGCCTACACTGCCTTTCCGCAGACGGTGGACTGGCCGGATTTCCCTTTTGGGGTTGAACGCTACACCTCGCTGAAGACGCCGTTCACGAGTTTTCAGGAATACTATGCCACCTGGTCAAGGGGCTACCTGCACCCACCGGCAACCGGAGATTACACGTTTTGGTTCAAGTCGGACGACGGAGGTGAGCTGTATTTAAGCACCGATGATGACCCCGCCAATATGCAACGAATTGCGTATTCCCCTGGCTTTAACCCGACCTTTACCGGTTCTGCGGTGCAACGTTCTGCGCTTATCGCACTGGAGGCGGGGCGGCGCTATTACTTCGAAGTGCGGGTGGTTGAAACCACGGGTGGTGACAATTATGATGTGCAGTGGCAGTTGCCGGATGAGACGGTGCAGAACCCAATTCCAGGGATTTATTTGTCGCCGTTTGGGTTGACGGATTCGCCCTCGAAACTGATTGCGCCGACGATTTCCCCGTCGGGGGGCCTGTTTTCCGGGCCGGTGGCGGTTTCGATCACGCATCCGACGCCAGCGGTGGAGTTTCGCTACACTTTGGATGGCTCTGAGCCAACGGAGACCTCCAGCCTTTACACCGGGCCGATTACGGTGTCCTCGGATGCGGTTCTTAGCGCCAAGGCATATCGCACTGGCTTTACTACCAGTGAATCGAGTAGCCAGCAGTTTGCCTTCGACTCGGCGACCGAGTTCCCGCGCGCGGGGTTGCGGTTGTGGGTGCGGGGCGACCGTGGGATCACCGAAACGGACGGAGCGGTCTCCGTCTGGGCGAACTTGGCGAATCCGCTGAATCCGCTGGCCCAGCCAACCTCCACACAGCAACCGACCTTGGCCGTTGCGGCCATCGGTGGGCGCCCGGCGGTGCAGTTTGACGGCAACGACGACCGCTTGGACTTTGCGGCGATCCCCACGCTAGAATACACGGTGTTCCTGGTGACAGACGGGAAAACGAGCCAGAGTTATGCGGGTCCGTTGACCAATCGGGTGGCTGGGCTGCCCGGCTTTGTGTTCTCAAACGATTTAAGTAGCACCACGACCTTCCGCCCGCATGTCAGCCGTTGGAATGGCTTTTCAGAAACATTCAATGGACGGGGGTCAAGCACTTTTACCTATCCCTTTAGTGCCAAGATTTTCAGCTTCGATAGTTCTCCAGGATTCTTTATCGACGGTTTTGATGATCAGATGGTGGCTTCGGGCCACAGTGGTTGGAGCCGCAATGCCGGCGCACTGGGTTACGCTTGGAGTTATTTCCAGGGGGCGATTGCCGAAGTGCTGATTTTTGATCGGGTGCTGTCGGCCCAGGAGCGCTCTGAGGTCGAAGTTTATCTGGCTGGGCGCTACGCGCAGACGCTGAAGCTGAACCCGCCCACCTTGTCGAGTAAGGGCGGTCTCTATAGCGAGCCGGTTGACGTGACTATTTCGCATCCAGTCGCGGGGGTTGAGCTTCGCTATACTTTGGATGGGTCGGTGCCGACGGAATCGTCGCCACTTTACACTGGTGCGGTGTCGATCAGTTCCGACTCGACCTTGAAGGCTCGGGCGTTTCGGACGGGTTCGACGGCGAGTGCGGAGGTGAGTGCGGTGTTTCAATTCGACGAAGCCTCGGACTTTAGTCGTTCTGGGCTTGCCTTCTGGCTGCGGGCCGACACCGGAGCGACCTTCGATGGTGGGCTGCTTTCGCAACTGGCCGACCTTTCGGGTAATGGGTTGGATGCTTTTCAAAACACGGTAGCTAGTCGCCCAACGGTGGTGAACGCCGGGCCTAACGGGCAGGCCGTGATCCGTTTTGATGGCAGTAATGACCACCTTGCTTTGCCGAGCGGTTTTGCGAATTTCTCGCAGGGTTTGACGGCGTTTGTGGTGGCAGTGCCTGGCACGGTGACGAGCTGGAATCGCTTCTTTGATTTTGGCCGTGGTCAGGCGTCCGATAACCTTTCCTTTGGTCGGAATGCCGCAACGAGCAATCTGCATTACGATGTTCTCCGTGGTGCCTCTAGCGTCGGGTCTTTGACATCGGAAGGGGCGATCACTCCGGGGACGGTGGCGATTTTTGGGGT